>JANWVZ010000085.1 GCA_025056555.1 Gemmatales bacterium
GAAGTTTACTATTTAGGATCGGGTTTCCTGTCGCCTTCCTTACCTTCCCGATTTGGACGGGAACGTAGTACCCGTACTTCGAGGCATTTCGGGGTTGTCTTTTCATCACCAACTAACACGGTCACTGCGACGCGTTGCCCAGAGACCAGGTCTTTCAGGGCGATCGCCTTGGTTTCGGGCTTCGTGACTTCCCGTTCGATCCCACCTTCGCCCCGGATTTTGACGGTGATGTTCTTGTCGGTCTCGGCAAGGAATTTGGTGCTGGAGTCATACTCACAGATAAGTTCGCGCTCTCCACTGTCCCCGCGTATGACCAATACGAGTTTGGTGCCGTCCACCTGGCGAAACTCTGCAATGGTAGTACGTGGTCGTGGTTTGCGTGGCTCGCCCTCCTGGTCTGCCCAGACCAGAGCTGTGCCCAACATTCCCAGGAGGCTCAGCCCCATCAGATGAGAAAGCCACCGCATGGTCAGCTCCTTTGTGTGAGGTTGCCTGATGTCCTGGAAGGTTCCAGAGGGGTTAACACCACCGTGCGTACAAAGTTTTGGTTAACTTATTGGCAGCAGCAACAAAAGTTTTGTACCATAATCTTGCAGCGGCAAAACTGCCCACGGAACGCATAGCCAAATTTGGGGGGCATCCATGAGTGAGCATGCGTGCAGTCGCAGAAGATTCTTGCAGGAATCTGGTTCGTGGTTGACTGGCGGCAGCTTAGCCGGCGTGCTGAGTTGGCGTGGCCTGCTGGAGGAACGAGCGGTTGCTCAAGCAGGTAGCGGGCGACCTGCATATCTCCTGGCCGCGGAAGAACGTTTCACGGGGCGTTGCATGGAAGTCGCCCGGCCGGAATTCAGCATGCCTGGCCGTTGGCCGGGTCGGGTCATCGAGGTTCATCATCCGGGTTCAATTCGCAACGGTCGCGCTCAGCTGGAACCGGTTCGGCAAATGGTGGCCCGCGGCATGCAGATGCTCACAGGAGCCGACCACGCCGCGGACGCCTGGAAGACACTGTTTCAGAAAGGGGACCGCGTGGCCATCAAGGTCAACCCCGTGGGTCTGACCGATGGTAACAAACGGGGGGCTATCACCCATTTCGAACTGCTCGTTGCGATTATTGACGGTCTGAAAAGTGCAGGACTGACAGAGAAGGACATCGTGCTTTATGAACGTTATGCCGATCAGTTCCGCGATGCGGGATATGAAAAGTTCCTGCAACGACAATATCCCGCAATTACCTGGTATGCCTCTCACATAAGGTATCACAACCAGCAAACCGACCTGGAAGGGCGCGATCCGGACAGTAAGACGGGCAAACGTCCCGACCCCGATCCGCGCGTTCTCGGTTACCATCCGGAGGTGTTTCGCCGATTGCCTTATGCCATGCCCAAGGGCGGGCCTGAGGATCGGCCGAGCGAAAACTCTCATCTGAGCCGAATTATCACGGACGACATCGTCAACAAGGTGATTGTGGCCACGGTGCTGAAAGATCATCGTTCCAGCGGCGTGACCATGTCGCTGAAGGATATGTCGCACGGGTTTGTCAATAACGTAGCGCGGTCGCACATGGGGCCCAGTGCGCCGTCGCCCGAACTAGACAACACCTGTGGCACGTTTATTCCCGAAATGGTGTCGCTCGAGCCGCTGCGGAAGAAGGTGGTATTGCTGATTATGGATGGGTTAGTCGGATGCTACGAAGGCGGCCCAGGAACTTGGAACGCTACTTGGGACGTTTGGGAGAGAAAATCGCTCTTTTTTGCCACCGACCCGGTAGCGCTCGACCATGTCGGTTGGCACATTCTGGATCAGTATCGAGTAAGTCGCGGTTGGCCTCCGGTGGCCGACATGGGCACGGAGAAGAATGATCCGCGGCGAGCCGAACAATTCCGGCGTCGCCAGCCGGAGCACGTTCGACTGGCTGGTGAGAAAGGCCTGGGGATTTTCGAGCCGACGCGCATCGAATATCGGCGGATTCAGTTGCCTTAGACTGACTGGGAGCCACTAGCTGTGTCGGATTCAATATCACCCGAGCAAGTGTTTTCCATACTGGCGCAAGCCGAGCTCCTGCCGTATTCGCCACTCAAGGTTACGATGCTGGAGCGGGCAGTCGAGCTGGCCGATTCCTTAGGCGAAGAACCGATCGCTTATCAGGCGAGACAGCAACTGATTAGTGCCGCTGTCTTCGGCGGCCAGCCCGATCGCGCGTTTACTCATTTTGAATGGTGCCTGGCGGCTTATGACCGTAATCCTGAACTGGATGAGGCGCATCTCATTTATTGGATTTACAAGTGGATGATCGAAGCCGCCATCCAGTATCCCTCCGTGTCTCAGGAAAGTTTGCAATCCATGCTAAACGACCAGGAAGAGCGTTATCGCGACGCGGGATACAGTTTACGGCCGAATCGGGGATTGTGGATACGCTATTATCTGCAGCGAGGAGACTTGGAACGCGTCCGCGAACTGGTATCTGAATGGCGCCGCTTGGCGCGTGATGGAATGTCGGACTGTCCCGCCTGTGAACGAGACCTGCACGTGCTTGTCCTGCTGGAATTGGGCGAAACCGACAAGGCCCTGCAACGGGCCCAGCCGATTCTCCTCGGTCGGCTGCGTTGCGAGGAAGTTCCTCACCTGACGGTACCGCGTCTGCTTATCCCCTGGGTCGCGAAGGGACATGCACAAGAGGCAGCGCGTCATCACGAGAAAAACTGGCGTCGCATCCGTGGCAAATTGGATTTCCTTCATGTTGCCGGTTACCACGCTGCTTATCTGGCTGTGGTCGGGAAAATCAAGGAATCTCTCAGCTGTCTGGAGGAGTTTCTGCCTTCGGCTTTTAAAGCCACGAGGCCCCAGAATATTTTCGAGTTTTGCTTGTCAGACTGGTTCGTCGTGGAACGATTACCTGCGGGGATGGATCAGCCCGTGCGTTTGCGCCTGCCTGAGCAAGCGCCGATCAGCACTCACGCTAATCTGGCTGATCCCAACGATCCTCTGCGGCAATGGCTAGTCCACCAGGCCAAGAGCCTGGCACAAGCATTTGATACGCGCAATGGCACCGATTGGTTCTCGCAGCGGCTGCACCGGCAAAGAGAACAATGGCACCAATTAGCTGATTCGCTGGCCCGTGGGTAACGTAATCCACCGTGAAGTTGGGCGCTACAGGTTCGGGATGCTTCCGCTCTACTGCATTACCAATCCCGCTGCGTTACCAATCAATTTCCAGACCGACCGAGAAGCCGTGGATTAGCATGCTGCCGGTTTCATCGGTGCGTCCGGTCTGTCGGCCGTAAACGTTCGTGCGGTCTAAGAGCACTGTGGTGGCAAAGACCTGGCGATTAGCGTTGAGCTGATCGGGGGCCAACGCCAGACCGTCCAGGAAGAGCACGCTGTAACCGCCACGAATTGAGATATGGTTGGTGATGCGCCAGGCCACTTTGGCTCCTGCTTCGAGCGACACGCCGGTTGAACCGTCATCACGGCTGATAAACATGCGCTGAGTTTCTGCCGGAAATGAGCCGGGATCCCGCAGGAAGTTGCTTACGCGATTACGAATCATGTTGCCATATACACCCACCTTGGAATACAAACCCATGCTCAGACAATAAAAGGGTGAGACGGCCATGCTCGCACCGACATGGCCACCTATTAAGTGGTTATCCACGTCAGCGCGGCTGCGTTCTGCGCTCAGGAAGAGATTTTCTGTACCGAACACGGTAATTTCATCGCTAAGCCAAATATAGCGGGCGCCGAAAAACCAGGAGAAGGTGGTGAACGGCCCAAAGGGTCGGAAGTTGCGAAAGTTCGCCTCGAAGTTCCGCAACTCGGTCTCATAGTTATAGCCGATGGCATCCACAGCGCCACCATTGATCGTTAGATAGGGAGAATCCATGCCAAACAGCGGTGGATTGCGATTGACCAAAGTCGCATCCTGGGACCAGTCCCAAATACCGAAGAAGCTCGCCTCCACCGACCATTCCGGTTTGATGGGCAGGCCGATCAACACATGGAAGCCTGGTTCGTAATTGAAGCGATCACTGTCCGTGGTCAACTCACGCAGTTGCTGCACGGGCAGCACCGTCAAGTCCACTTCGCGGCCGAGAAACGTTTCGCTGGGCCGTTCGCGACGCAAGTAGATGAAGTCGCCCACGGCATACCAGCCGAAATCGCCTCCGCAGCCGCTTTCCGTACAATCGCGGAACCAGGAATGCCGACACTTGCCCTCGGAACAATCGTGCAACTTCGGCCGATACATGCCCGTGTCTTCACTCATCTGCACTGCTTCTTCCGTGTCGCTAACGTGATGCTTCGAGAAGGGCCAGGTCCACCATTTTGCCTGAGCTATCTGGCTGGTCAGAAGCACCAGCACCCATACCCCTGTAAGTCGTCCCACCTTGCCGCACATATTGGCCTCCTTGCGCTCCCGTGTGTGTAGGCGGCTGCGACGCTCCGCTCGTTGAGCCTGAAATCGGCATTAGTTCCAAGTGCAGCACTTCCCCCAACAAAATCGGCAAATTCGTCGTGCTTCCGCGCTCGCTTCGGAAAGATTCTGCCGTTTCGACCTGCTTGCTCCCTCTAACCTCTGTCTTCTCAGCAAGGTTTGCCCCGTTCCACCAGTCTGCTACTTTTTGTTTATGGGCGGATTATTTTCCTCTAGGCAGCCGATAGAGATTATGCTGCACCAACCAACACGCGCCGTGCTGTGGATTGACATATTGGGAGGTTACCTTCTCTGTCTGGCGCCGCGCATCAGTGTTGGCAGCCGTCAGTTCTCGACTACCACGACCGCCACTTCAGACCCTCAGCCCGATATTCCTCTGCTGGCTCCTCTGCAACCGGTGCATGTCTGGCTTGAACGCGACCGCGAAGGTTATAGCTGGCAGGCCGTTGGGCCCTGTCGGTATGCCGGACACGAGATGACGGGGGGTGTCTGGACTGCGGGGAGCGAACTGATCTTACTCACGGACGCAGGTCGCGAAGCCTGCCGACTGACTTTGGCCTTACCATATCCGAACTCACTATCGGCTCGGTTATGCTGGCGCTCACCGGCGCGTTTAGCCACTCACCTGCAATCCGCCTTGCTCGTCAGCCAAGCTCTGTTGCTCGGCCCGAGTCGGCAGGCGCACGTCTCCAGTGAACTGCTACCTGAAACCTGGTTATTCCCTACCTCATCAGGTTGGCTCTTGCGCGCTCAGGCGGATGTCTTCTTCGACCAGGAAAGTATCCCGCTTTCCAAGGCTCAGGAAGGGATAATGCTTCCGACTTTTTGGCATATTCGCTTGGGCGACCTTCACCTGGCTCTGGAGCCTTGTGAATACCTGTAGTATCCATCATTTCGGATAAGCAGGCGTCGCTGCTCGATTAGAGTGAGCAACCAAACTGATAATGAACCGACGGCAGGTCGCTGCCTGGGTTCAGGCTGCTGGGGTTGAGCCAGTTACTTTTCCCCGGGCAGCATGGGGTTTTTCCGTTCCAGAATAAGCAGTTCCCATCCTGACCCTGGGCGTGTATAAAAATCCTGCGGTCGCGGGGTCCCGGGCGGTGCCAGGCACAGTTTCCAACGTTGACCCTCGACCAGGTAGATGCCCGACCAGACTTCGCCCTGCTCTTTACCCTCCAGATGAATAACCTCAATGCTTCGGGGGCGAACGCTGGGATTGAGCACGATACGCAGTTTCTGCTGACGCTTGCCCAAGCTCAGGATCATCATGTCGTCCGCGACCTGAACGTGCAGCGCCTGGAGAAATGTCTTCGGGCGGGCTTGACCATCGCGCTCCCCGGCGATTGCACGCCATTCCCCTTGCAACAAGGCCAAATCCCGCTTCCGCAAGGACGCCAGGTCCTGACCGAATGCCATTCCCGACAAGCCACCGCTGCAGCAACAGCCCCAAACGATGCTCAGGCACGCCCATAGGCCCAAGCCTTGGAATAGCTCGCCAACTCCGCGGCGATCCGCTACATTGGAATCACCTTGACCCACCGGCAGGGAACGTGAGTAAGCATACGCTTCAGGAGAATGCCGCTGATGCCCCTGGGCTATCTGTGTCTGGTGCTGCATGCGCATTTGCCCTTTGTCCGCCATCCCGAATATGAAGATTGTCTCGAAGAGGATTGGCTCTATGAGGCGATCACTGAAACTTATATCCCGCTTTTGGACATGATGGAAGGCCTGGAGCGTGATGGCGTGGACTGGCGTCTGACGATATCCGTGTCGCCCACGCTGGCCGCCATGCTCAGCGACCCCTTGCTCCAGTACCGCTACTTGCGCCATCTCGATAATCTCATTGCCCTGGCCCGCAAGGAACTTGACCGCACGCGCTGGCAACCGGAGTTTCACACCTTGGCACGCATGTATCTCCAACGTTTTGAGCATTGCCGCGAGGTGTTTTCTGGCAAGTACGGTAACAACTTACTCCAGGGATTCCGGCATTTTGCCGAGACGGGGAAACTGGAACTGATCACAGTGGCGGCGACGCACGGCTTCCTGCCCCTCATGACTATCAATTGGGATGCCGTCCGTGCCCAGATCGAAATCGGTTGCCGCGAATTCGAACGCCATTTCGGCAAACGCCCGCGAGGTATCTGGCTGCCGGAATGCGGTTATGCGCCGGGGGTCGAACGCTACCTGGAGCAAGCCGGCATTCGCTACTTCTTCCTGGACACGCATGGTGTGCTGTTTGCTGATCCGCGCCCTCGATATGGCGTTTATGCCCCGATTTTGTGTCCCGGTACCAATGTGGCAGCGCTCGGCCGTGATACGGAGTCGTCGAAGCAGGTCTGGAGTGCCATCGAAGGTTATCCCGGCGATTACAATTACCGGGAGTTCTACCGAGATGTGGGTTACGATTTAGATTATGACTATATTCGGCCGCACCTGCATAGTATCGGTGTCCGTCACAACTTAGGCATTAAGTACTATAAGATCACTGGACCTACAGATCATAAGCTGCCTTATATTCGCGAGGCGGCGGTGGAAAAAGCGGCAGAACATGCCGGTAACTTCATGTTCAACCGCGAAAAGCAGGTCGAATGGCTTCACAGTATCATGGGCGGTAAGCCGCCGTTAGTTATTGCTCCTTACGACGCCGAGCTTTTCGGACACTGGTGGTTTGAAGGACCGGAATGGCTCAATTTCCTGCTCCGCAAAATCTGTTACGACCAGCAGACCATCAAGACCATTACCGTGCCCGAATACTTGGAACTGCAACCGCGTTTACAGATCTGTCAGCCGGCATTTTCGAGTTGGGGATACAAAGGTTATTGCGAGGTATGGCTCGATGGCTCGAACGATTGGATTTATCCCCACATTCACCTGATGGCCGACCGTATGGTCGAATTGGCGAAGCGTTTTCCTAACGCCAGTGGCATTCTGCAGCGGGCCCTGAACCAGATGGCGCGCGAGTTACTCTTGGCACAATCCAGTGATTGGGCATTTATCATGAAAACGGGTACCATGGTGGACTATGCTCGCGAACGCACGCGCGTCCACATCCTGAACTTCAACGCCCTTTATGAGCAGGTGAATCGGCACACTTTTGATGAGGACTGGCTCAGTAAGCTGGAAATGCGACATAACCTGTTCCCGACCCTTGATTACCGGGTCTATGCGGGCACATGAATCTTAGCTTGAAGTTATATGTTCCCTGAATCGCGATAACCCGGCGTGTCCAACGGGTCCGAGGGAAGCACTAATCAAATGGTGAACGCAAATACCCTATACTGAAGGAAACATGAACCAATAGGTAAGCCACCGATGAAAGCCGTGCTTCAGCGGGTCAGTCGTGCGGAAGTACGAGTGCGCGGTCAGGTCTGCGGGGCCATCGGTCGTGGTCTCGTGGTTCTCCTGGGCATCGCTCCCCAAGATACAGAACAAGACGCGGATCGCCTGGCCGAAAAGATCGTTACTTTACGCATTCACGATGATAACAGCGGCAAAATGAACTTAGACTTGTTGCAGATTCAAGGCGCCTTGCTGATTGTAAGTCAATTCACCTTATATGCGGACTGTCGTAAAGGCAGGCGTCCCAGTTTCATCCAGGCAGCCCCTCCTCAACAGGCCAGGCGCCTCTATGAGCGATTTATTGACTCCGCACGTTCATTAGGCGTGCCTGTCGCCACGGGAGAGTTTGGTGCCGAAATGGAGGTCGAGATAGTTAACAGCGGCCCCGTTACGATTATACTTGATACCAGGGAACTGTTCGGCGCTGATTAGAGTGCCGCCGAAGAGGAAGCTGCTTTCCCTTCCAAGGCTGCCTTTCCTGCGTTCAATCACTTTTCGGATCAGAAAAGCCTGGCCTCAGGCGAAAACGCGAGATACGTACACCTCAGCTTCCCACGCCAGAAACACAGAGCAGTCTATATATAAGTCTTAGAAACTATTTCCTGCGCTCGTTCCTCCTATGGCGCGGGTTTCTCAGCCGTAAGCAGGTCATTTGCGTCGTTTATAATTCCTCGGTCGAAGGCGACTCCTTAGATTCAGTCTCACCTGTTTCCGGGGAGTCCTGCTCTTCAGGAAGAGATGCGATGCGGTATTCGCCTCCGAGCCAACGTCCTGTGTCAATAATGCGGCAGCGGCGGCTGCAAAACGGAAATGTGGGTAAGTCATCCAGCTTAGCAAGCCGCAGTTCTTTACCGCAAATGGGACAACGTACTCGCAGCATAATCCACCTGTTGGGCACTAACCCCGATTAGTCGCCGGGCTATCTGGATTAGCCTATACCTCCTCCCACTCCGCGTTTAGCCATAAACGGCGGATGTTCCGATAAGTCCCCGATCCATCTGTATAGGACTATATCTGTGTCTATCAATTCTGCGCCCAGCAAAGGTATGACGGATCATAATATGCCATCGGATTAAGCTAAGCACCCTCAGGAAACCTGCGAAAATACGATAGGCGATGCAAGTACCGGTTTATGTCGGCAACCTTCCGAACACCTCATGCGGTATTGCACGAGTCGCCCGTAGGCGCAGCGATCACGCGGAGCTAGCCGTCGGTTCGGAACGCTCGGAAGCGGGAGGAGCGACACTCACGACGACGCGAGCCGGCCGAAGCACACGGTCATGATAATAATACCCAGATTCTAAGACTTTGATAACAGTGTTAGGGGGATGCGCTGTGTCGGGTTGCTGCATCACGGCCTGGTGCAAGTGAGGATCGAAGGGTTGCCCCTGCGCTTCCATGGGAACGATTCCGTATTTCTGCAGAATGCCTTGCAGCTGTTGAAAAATCATCACGACGCCCTGGCGCAGTGGAGAATCCTCATGCACCGAATCTAAGGCCCGCTGCAGATTATCCAGCACGCTAAGCAAATCGAGGGCCAGGGGCCAAAGGGCGAATCGGCGTTCCTGGTCCCGTTCTTTGGCCACCCGTTTCTGATAGTTCTCGAAGTCCGCGCGGGTACGGAGCAGAAGTTCCTTGAACGTATCACGTTCGCGACTTAACTGTTCCAGGTCGGCGAGAACCTGAGCCGCCTCCGCATTGTCCGGAGGGGAGGCTTCTGCCGAAGTCGTATTACCGGCACTTGCCGATTCGTTGGCTCTTTCACTACCCGAAGGACGCGATGCCTGCTCACTCATAGTAGTTCACAAATACGTTTACACACCTTAAGTATCTCAGTGCGACGAAGCTCCAAAAAGTTTTCCATGCCGTGGCGTAAGTTATGTTGGCGCTTAGAAAAACCTGGCAGCCGCTTACACTGCGCTGATTCAGTTGGCTGTAGATTCGGACTTGCACTTGCAGTTATCCGAGCCGCAGCCGGCCTGTTCGAGCTCTTTCTTAGCCGCGCTCTTATAAGATTCGCTGCGATAATCGGTGATATAAAAACCCGAGCCTTTGAAAATGAGGCCCGCTCCGGCTCCTAGTAGGCGACGCAGCCGCGGTTGGTGGCATTTCGGACAGTCGCGGAGCGGGTCAGCGGTAATCGGTTGCAATTCCTCGAAAGTGTATTCACAAGCTTCACATTGATACTCATAAGTGGGCATCGCTGGACCTCCGTTTGCGGTTCCTCGACCTCCTGGTGCACGTTAAGGTGTGAGCGAAAGAAAATGGCTATTCCCAGGCGAATCCAGAGGTGCGCGGAAAAGTGGCAGAAGTTTCATCAGATCACAAACCGTTCCGCGCCTGAGCCGTTTATTTGCCGGGTGCATTGGAGGTTGGAGGCGGAGCGGTGGGAGGCGTCGAATCAGTACTGAGCCACGCTTTGAGCATGTCCAGGAACGATCGCCGTTGTGGCGTGACGTTTTTCTGCTCCAGTTCTGCCAGTTCGCGGAGCAACTCTTCCTGGCGACGAGAGAGTTTACGCGGCACTTCGACGATCACCTGAACGAGCAGGTCGCCGCGATCCTGACCGCGCAATCCAGGCATGCCCTGGCCGGGGATGCGCAGCACTTCATGGCTTTGAGTACCGCGAGGAATCTGTAATTTGGCAGTTTTGCCGTCTAAGGTGGGGACGTCTATTTCGGCACCGAGAGCGGCCTGAGAGAAAGTAATGGGCACTTGACACAGGAGATCGCGTCCTTGGCGGCGGAAGAACGGATGCTCACGGACACGAAGGACACAGTACAGATTGCCCCGCGGCGCCCCAGGATCGCCTGCCTCGCCCTCGCCGGAGAGCTGCAAGCGATTACCGGTCTCGACACCGGCCGGAATGCGCACCTCGATGGTACGCCGCGCAGGTACCTTTCCCCGGCCTCGACAACGAGGGCAGGTCTGCGTCACGCGGAAACCCTGCCCTTGGCATGCGCGGCAGGAGGTACGAACTGTGAGGATACCTTGCCGAAGGTAAATTTCGCCCTGCCCACCGCAGCGGGGACATGCCTCTGGGCGATAACCCCGAGGCAGACCCACGCCGCCACATTCCCCGCATAGTTCCAGCCGTTCGATCTCCAGGGAGCGGGTCGTGCCTGTCAGAGCTTCCTTCAGGTCCAATTCCAATTCGACTTCCAAATCGCGGCCTGGCCGTGGCCCACGCCGTCCGGGCCGGCTGCCCAAACCAAAGAAATCGCTGAACAGGTCGAAAATCGAATCAAGTGGCTCGGCAACTTCGGACGGTCTTCGCGCGGGCGCCCACGTTTCCTCCAGCCCGGCAAAACCATATCGGTCATAACGGGCCCGCTTTTCGGGATCGGTCAGGACTTCATACGCTTCAGAAACTTCCTTAAACTTCTTGGCGGCCTCTTCATCGCCGGGATTGCGGTCGGGATGATAACGTTTGGCCAGTTCCCGAAAAGCGCGCTTAATCTCTTCCTCGGTGGCGTTGCGGGCAACACCCAGGACTTCATAATAATCGCGCTTACTGGCCATAGTCGTTCCAGGAGCAGAGCCAGGCATTAGGACGCCAATCTATTTTACACGACACAGAAAAGCAGGGTGAACCGTCAAGGTCACCCCGCCCGTTGCTTTGCCGGTGATGATGCAGCAGGAAAAGCCGATCTGTCTCAAGGCGCGACTGCATCAATGAACGGCGCCTTCCACCTTCGGTTTGTCGGCTTCTTCTTCAATACGCGTGACCAGCACCTCCGTCGTGAGCATAAGACTGGCGATGCTGGCAGCGTTCTGCAGAGCGGTGCGTACGACTTTGGTCGGGTCAATGATACCGGCCTTGAACATGTCCACGTATTCGCCGCTGTTGGCGTCGAAACCGATATTGAGATTGTCGCGCTCGAGTACTTCCTGGGCGACGACCGCACCATCGCGACCGGTATTCTCGGCGATCTTGCGGATCGGTTCTTCCAGAGCCCGCAGCACGATTTCTGCACCGTATTTTTCATCGCCTTCCAGTTTCTTGGCGAGCTTTTGCACAGCTTCCTTGCAGCGCAACAAGGCGACACCGCCGCCCGGCAGAATGCCCTCCTCCACTGCGGCGCGGGTAGCATGCAACGCGTCTTCGACCCGGGCTTTACGCTCCTTCATCTCGGCCTCGGTGGCGGCGCCCACTTTAATAATCGCCACCCCGCCGGTCAATTTCGCCAAACGTTCACTGAATTTTTCCTTATCGTATTCGCTCTCGGTCTGTTCCATCTGAGTGCGAATCTGCTCGATTCGCTTCTGAATGTCCTGCTTCTTGCCTTTGCCGCCAACAATGGTGCAGCTTTCCTTCTCAACACGCACACGTTCACACTGGCCCAGCTGCTTGGTGGTAACGTTTTCCAGCTTGATACCCAAATCTTCGCTGATAAGCTGGCCACCGGTCAGCACTGCGATGTCGCCGAGAATGGCCTTGCGGCGGTCGCCGAAACCAGGGGCCTTCACCGCGCAACATTGCAGAATACCGCGGAGCTTATTCACCACCAGCGTCGCCAGTGCTTCCCCCTCGACGTCTTCGGCGATGACTAACAGTGCACGCCCCTCCTGAGCTACCCGTTCCAGCAATGGCAGAAGATCGCGGACATTGCTGATTTTCTTCTCGTAAATAAGGATGTATGGGTTTTCCAGCTCACACCGCATGGTGGAGGGATCGGTGACAAAGTACGGAGAAATGTACCCTTTATCGAACTGCATTCCTTCCACGAATTCGACGGTGGTTTCGGCGGTCTTGCCTTCTTCAACCTGAATGACCCCGTCCTTGCCGACACGCTCCACAGCATCGGCCAGCATTTGGCCGATTTGCCTGTCGTTGTTAGCACTGATAGCCCCGACCTGGGCAATTTCGTCTTTGCTGGTAACCTTGCGGGACATTTTTTCGAGTTGGTTCACTGCTGCTTCAACAGCCTGATCAATGCCCCGCTTCAGGCTCATGGGATTGGCACCGGCAGTGGTGTGCTTCAGGCCTTCCTTGTAGATGGCCACTGCCAGGATAGTCGCGGTGGTTGTGCCATCGCCAGCCACATCGCTGGTCTTCTGCGCGACGGCATTGACCAATTTGGCGCCCATGTTCTCAAAGGGGTCGGGTAAATCAATCTCTTTACTCACCGTCACACCGTCCTTGGTGACGGCGGGATTACCGAAGGTCTTTTCAATGATCACCGTATGTCCGGTCGGGCCGAGCGTGCAACCGACCGCTTTTGCCAGTTTTTCCGCACCGGCAAGCAGTTTTTTCCTTGCTTCATCGGTGAACATCAATTGTTTGGCCATGTCTCACTCCTTAGCTTGTTCGCCGCAAGATTGATTTTTTGCCGTAAGATTGCTCGCGTAGCGAAAAATTAGCTTGACTGCGCGCTCCGCGCCGGTGGCTGGCTTATCCTCGAGCACCGGCGCCAAGCGCCCAGATCCAATGGGGGGCAGTTGTTATGTGCCCCCTTGACACCGAGACCACGACCTCCGTGCCTGGGGTTCAGGATGTTCGCATTTCTCTCCTGGCACGGTCCATCACGCCCGCTGGGATCAGCACACTTTCGCGCGCATCACCAAAGGAGCAACCTGGTCCGTTTTACTTGATCACTTTAGCCAGGATGTCGCTCTCGCGCATGATCTTGTATTCGTTGCCATTGATTTTCACGTCGCTGCCGGCATACTTGCTGAAAATGACCTCATCGCCGACGGCCACGTTCATGGCGGCGCGAGTACCGTCTTCCAGGAGTTTGCCCGGTCCCACCGCAATAACCTTGCCCCGTTGGGGTTTCTCCTGAGCTGTATCGGGCAGGACAATACCGCCCGGTGTCCGTTCCTCGGATTGCAAAGGTTCAATCACGACGCGATCATCCAATGGTCGCAGTTTCATTTCCCTTATCCTCCCTTGCTCAGCGGCTTGCTCGATTTCGATTACGACACGCTAATCCAGCGGTCGCAGACGATGTTTCGCACCGGTCATTCGTTCGTCCTAGAATTCGTCCATGTGCTCGTCGTGATGGGGTTGTTCTTTCTCCTTCTTGGGAATGTCAGCGACGAGCGTTTCCGTCGTCAGGAGCAGACACGCCACACTGGCACCATTCTGCAACGCACAGCGGGTTACTTTGGCGGGATCAACGATTCCCGCTTTCCGCAGGTCGGTATATTTGAGCTGCAGAGCGTCGAAGCCCCAGTTTTTGTCCTTGGCCTTGCGCACGTTGTTGACCACCACCGCGCCATCCAGGCCCGCGTTCTCCGCGATGGCACGGCAAGGCACTTCAAGCACTTCCTTCAGTAACTCTACACCGACTTGCTCATCCCCCTGCAGTTGCAGCTTATCCAAGGCGCGGGCTGCCTGCACCAGGGCAACGCCCCCTCCCGGCAGGATGCCTTCTTCCAGCGCCGCTCGCGTTGCGCTCAGTGCATCCTCATAGAGCGCCTTACGTTCTTTCATCTCGGTTTCCGTAGCGGCCCCCACTTTGATCACGGCCACTCCACCCGACAGCTTGGCCAAACGCTCCTGCAGCTTCTCGCGATCGTACTCGCTTTCGGTCTTTTCGATTTCCTGGCGAATCTGCTGGCATCGGCCTTCAATAGCTTCGCGCTTCCCAGCACCCTCCACGATGGTGGTGTTTTCCGAGTCCACGCGTACCTTCTTGGCCTGGCCGAGATCAGTCAACTTGACGTTTTCCAGCTGGATTCCCAGGTCTTTGAAGATGGCCTTGCCGCCGGTGAGAATGGCAATGTCTTCGAGCATGGCCTTGCGTCGGTCGCCGTAACCGGGCGCCTTCACTGCACAGCATTCCACGATGCCGCGCAATTTGTTCACCACCAACGTCGCCAGGGCTTCGCCCTCAACGTCCTCGGCAATCACGAGCAACGGACGCTTCGCCTTCGACACCGCTTCCAGCAACGGGATCAACGGCCGTGCCGAGGAAATCTTATCCTCGTAAATCAGAATGTACGGCTTTTCCAATTCGCAGATCACCTCTTCCTGGTTGGTCACAAAGTGTGGCGACAGATAACCCCGGTCGAACTGCATTCCTTCGACCCACTCCACCTCGGTACCCACACGACCCAACGCTTCAGCGATGCGTTCACCAATTTCTGCATTGTTATTGGCTGCGATGGTGGCCACTTCGCAGATTTCCTTCTTGTCCTTGACGTCAATTTTCTCGGCCATCTTCCGCAGTTCTGCCACCACCGCGTCCACCGCTTTGTGGATACCGCGACTCATGGCCATGGGATCGACGCCGGCTGTGATCCGTCGCAAACCTTCGCGGAAGATCGCCTCGG
>JANWVZ010000086.1 GCA_025056555.1 Gemmatales bacterium
GCGGTTTGAACATCTGGTGCACACTGCAATGGCCTTTCCACAGGATGAGTCGGCTGCGGCGAATTTGTTCGGGAGTGTTACCTCCGAGGGGAAGCTCGGGGTCCCACACGCACATTTGGTCTAGAGACATTCCCATGCGTCGGGCCGTGTTACGCCCGAGGTGTTGGTCGGGGAAGAATAGGACTCTACTCCGTCGGGCAAAAGCCCACTCCAAGGCAGCTCGCGCATTACTCGACGTACACACCAATCCCCCTCGTTCGCCGCAGAACGCCTTGAGATCGGCCGCGGAGTTGATGTAGGTCACCGGCATCACGTCGGTGGTGTCTACGATATCGCCCAGTTGCTCCCAAGCGGACTCGACGGAATCGAGGTCGGCCATGTCGGCCATGCTGCAACCCGCAGCCAAATCAGGTAGGATGACCACGACCTCGGGTGGAGTGAGTATATCAGCCGTTTCCGCCATGAAATGCACGCCGCAGAACACGATAAACCGGCACTGGCTGCGTTTGGCAGCCTCGCTCGAGAGCTTGTAACTATCGCCCCGTAAATCGGCAAACTGGATCACTTCGTCCTGCTGATAATGATGGCCAAGAATCAGCAATCGCTCCCCGAGCCGACGTTTAGCTGCCCAGCAACGCTGCACTAACTCCTGTTGCGGCAACGACCGGTAGAACGCTACGTCGCTCGCCGCTCGTTTCTGCTCGACTGGTTCCGTATCTAATAAAGCAACACGCATGGGATGCTTACCTCCAAGGGCGAAGATGAAAAGGGGTGGGGAGTTTATCATCATTTTATCTCTGCTGAACGTGAGAGAAGATAGCGACGAACCATAGGCATCGCGCCTGTGAACTGGTAGGATGTCGCGGGCACAGCTTGTGTGCTTTAATGGGAGGTAAATCATGGATCGGCGGGAGTTTCTACGGCAGACTGGAGCAAGTGTCGGCGCGACATTACTGACGGCGTCTACCTCCAGGGCTGTGGCCGCCAGGGACAAAATTGCCTTTGCCGTGATCGGCTGCGGCGGTATGGGCCGGGCTAATTTGCGAGCGTTTCTGCGCTTGCCCGATTTCGAATGTCTCGCTGTGTGCGACGTGGATAAGAACCAGATTGCCTTGGCTATGGATGACGTTAAGAAAGCGGGGCGCGACCCGGCGCGGATTCAAGTGTATGAAGATTACCGCAAAATGTTGGACGAGCGGAAAGACTTAGACGTAGCGGTAATCTGTACCCCGGATCACCACCATGCCTACGCTTTGATTCACGCGTGTTACAGTGGTCGTAATGGCCAGGGGCTGGATATTTATTGCGAAAAACCGCTGGCGCACAACATCGTCGAAGGTCGGGCGATGATCCAGGCGGTGCGCAAACAGAAACGGGTTTGCCAAATCGGTACTCAGCAGCGCAGCGGTAAGCATTTTCAGGATGCGGTCGCGTTTGTGCAGTCGGGCAAGCTTGGTCACGTATATCTCTGTCGCACTTGGATAACCAATAATTACCCTCCCACGGGTTGCGGCAATCCACCTGACGAACCCAATCCTCCGCCGGGCGTCAATTATGATTTATGGCTAGGGCCCGCGCCGAAGCGTCCGTTTAACCGCGCCCGCTTCCACTGGCACTATCGCTGGTTCTGGGACTATGGAAACGGTTTGTGTCCCGATTGGGGCGTTCACCTGAACGACATCATCTTATGGGCCATGAAAGTCCAGGCGCCGTTAGCTGTCCACGCTTGCGGGGGCAAATACGAAATGAAAGACATCAGCGAGACCCCTGATACGTTAGACGTCACTTACGAGTATCCCACGTTTGTTCACCTTTACACTGTCCGACAAGGCCGAATGCACGGCGGGTTCGGCAGTCGCAACCACGGTATGGAATTCGTCGGAACCGAGGGCACACTCACTCTCGACCGCAACGGTTGGGTTGTTACCTGGAAAGACGGTCGGCAGGAACAACACGGCGGCTCAGAACAACATTTCACGCACGTGCAAAATTTCCTCCACTGCCTGAGGAATCGCTCCGTCGAACCCAATTCCCCCATAGAATCGGTGCATTATGCTACTAATACGGGGCACTTAGCGAATATCAGTTACCGCGTGGGCCGCAAAATCTATTGGGATGCAACTCAAGAGCGCTGCTACCGAGGCTACGACCCTGTGAAAAAGGTCTTTGTTCACGAGGATATGGAGGCTAATGCTTACTTGTTCCGCGAACCCAGGTCTGGCTGGAAACTCCCGGCGACGTGAGGCATCGTCCGCCCGTTAGTATCAGACCGTTTATTCAACTCCCAAGTAACTTTTTGAATCTAGACCCTATTCGTAATTTGTGATAAAGTAAGAATAGGTCCATCATACCATAGCCAGCAAATATAACCTGCTAATCCGCTGGCTCAGTCGGTAGGAATCTACCTTACCCCGCCTGGCGATAGAATCCCACCACATTACCCTGCCTGCCGAGGATACAGTCATGCTTGGCCCAAGTTTCGCCTGTGCCGATTTTCAGAAGTCCCGATGGACGCGCCGTCAATTACTACAAGTAGGCGGTTTAACTACCTTAGGCTTGAGCCTTCCCAGTTGGTTGCGAGCCGCAGCAAACACACGAAAGCAGGCGCGTGTTGAGGCAGTGATTTTCCTGCATCAATGGGGTGGGCCGAGTCATCTCGATACCGTAGACCCGAAGCCGAACGCTCCCGCGGAAGTGCGTGGCGAATTCCGGGCGGTACCCACTTCAGCCCCCGGTGTGATGTTTACCGATCAGTTGCCCCGCTTAGGCAAGGTGGCGAATCGCTTATGCGTCATTCGCACCATGACACACCGTATGAAAAACCATAACTCGGCAGGTTACTATAGCCTTACGGGCCATGCTCCCCCTACTGACGACCAGCGGTTACGCGACTCGCTGGATTTGTTTCCTGCCTACGGTTCCGTGGTGGACTATTTTCTGCCCGCGAAGCCCGGCGTGCCGACGTTCGTGGCGTTCCCGCATGTCATTGCCGATGGCTCGGTGACTCCGGGGCAGCATGCCAGCTTTCTCGGGCGCAAACATGATCCGTTTTTCGTTGGCCAAGACCCCAACCGTCCTGATTTTCGGTTACCAGAACTCACCCTGCCCGCGGGACTGACGCTCGAGCGTCTCGAAGATCGCCGACAGGTGCTCCGCCTCATTGACCAGCAACGTCAGCTTCTCGAATACTCCGCGACCGCTCGTGGCATGGACGAATACTATCAACGGGCGGTGGCGCTGCTGACTTCACCGAAAGTCCGCGAGGCATTTGATCTGTCGAAAGAACCTGCTTCGGTGCGGGATCGCTATGGTCGCACTACCTACGGTCAGAGTTGTCTGCTAGCGCGTCGGCTGGTCGAAGTGGGGGTACGTTTCATCAACGTGTACTTCTCAGCCAACATCGGCGGTCAGGGCAATACGGGCGGTTGGGATACTCACGGCTTTAACGGTAACCCAATGTATCCAATCCTCAAAGGTTATCTGCTCCCCATCACGGATCAAACTCTGCCGACGCTCATTGAAGATTTAGAAAGTCGGGGATTGCTGAAAACGACGTTAGTCGTATGGGCGGGCGAATTCGGTCGCACGCCTCGCATCAACAACAACGCTGGTCGCGATCACTGGCCCGAATGTTATTCCGTGATCCTGGCAGGCGGCGGTGTTAAGGGCGGTTTCGTTTACGGTGTGTCTGACCGCTACGGTGCCTGGCCCAGTGCCAATCCAGTCAAACCTGATGACTTAGCGGCCACTATGTTCGCTGCCCTGGGTCTGGATCCCCATGCCGAAGTTTACGACCCGCTGAACCGTCCGCTCACGATTTCCACGGGCCGAGTCATCGAGGAAATCTTCGCCTAGTTCGAGTAGAGACAGAAACCGCGCACATCGAAGCCGCCCCAGTATGCGCGAAGTCTTGCCATGGCACTCTTAGGGGCTTTGTGTGCGGCTCATGTCCACGAAGTCGGAGCTAATCAGTCGAAACGCTTCGGTTGTGGCGCGGGGACGACAAATTCGCCTTTCAGGGCTGAATCGAGTATTTGACTCACCTTATCGCGCCAAGCATCAGGAACCTCATCCAGGCTCTTGTACGTCTTGGTTTCCCGGCCATCGGTGATTTCGATTTTGCTAATGGTTCGTTTGCCGTCGGCCTGGTGACCTTCAATGCGGATCTGCTCGGTGCCTTCGCGGTACTGGACAGTGAATTGGCCATCCGTCCGCTGCACCTGGAGCCACACAGCACCGGGAGGCAACGCACCAAGAAGTGGGCGGCGTGGTACGAGCCGGGGCCGACGGGGCAGCGTCTCTGGGAGTTCCACTTCGCCGAGCGTTTCTTTCTTCCCTTTGCGAATTACGACTACCTTGCCGACTTTGCCCGCAGGTAGTTGACCGACCCAGCGTACAAACGCATTCGGATCGTCGGGAACTTCCTTATCGCCAATTTGCACCAGAATATCGTGAACCTGAATTCCGGCCCGCGCCGCCGGAGAATCAGGTACCACCTCGCGTACCAGCAATCCTTGTTTTTCGGAAATATCTAAATGGTGTCGCAAGGCAGGATGAAGCGGCTCTACGACCACACCCAGCCGACCAGGACGCTGAGATAAGGGTCCGAAAGGCCAAATATCTCGGTCGCGGAACCATGGTCCCTGTTGCAATTGTTCAATCATCCGTTGCATCTCTTCTCGCTGGCGACGCAACATCTGCCGAAGGGCCTCCCATTGCTTGGGATCGACTCCAGGCGGTGCATCACCGAGCCAGTCTTCCAAGTCGTCGAAAGGCAGCGGTAGAGCCGGCGGACGAGCGCCGTTCTTTTGATCGGGCTGGTCGGGTTGCACGTCTTTCTTTTCGGAATCAATGCGATCTTTCTGCAACGGAGCAGGAACTAAGACAGATGCCTGAGCGTTGAGCGTCCAAGTTGGCCCTGCTATCCACCAGCCTATGGCCGCCACGAGAGCCCCAATGCCGACGAGCGACCAAAAACCTGTTTGCGCTTTCGGTAATGAGATTCCCTTGCTCATAGGTTCCCCTCCCTAAGTCCCCTCCTAAGTTGTTCAAGACCCAATCGAGAAGTGTCGCTTTTTAGCGGATTAGTCAAATCTCACCAGAATTTTACGCGTGAAGTCAAACCAAAGGTTCGCTGGCTCGGCGATGCAGCTTGTATGGCAGTGTGCTCGGCTCCCTGATAAGTGTTGAACGGATTTTCCCGGTGGGAGGTGGTAATTTGACAAACCGGCTTGAGCTGAAAAGGCCAAGCGTTCATGGTTTTGTTGGTGATATTTGGCCTCTGGGGCATCTCGTTGGGATAGAGTTACCTAGGCCTCGGAAAGAGTTAGTAAAGCCCTCTCCCATAACGAATTACGTCGTTTTCTTCCACATCGGCCCCTGGTGCTGATAGTTGCAGTGCCGACATTTGGCTGAGATTCGGGCGCCGCTTGCGATGAGCCTTCCTCCGCAAAGCCTGGAAGCCGATGCCACCAATCTTACAAAGCCGTTATGGTCTTTTCGGTGATTCATTCTGAAATTGAGATCAACATCAACGGCAATCATTGTTCTACCTGACAGAAACGAGCTTTCGGAGAAAAAGTGTCTTACTTAACAGAAAATGTCCTATCCAAAAACCCGCATGGTCCCAAGGATGCTCCCCTTGTCGGCAGCCCAGCCAGGGTGTTCTCTATTGGGTCCTGAGCGTTGCCGTGAGGAAAATCAAGCGTTTCAGAGAGTGATTGCGAGGCGGACCAAGGTCTGCACTGCAAAGAGTTGCTGTTGGTGTTGAAGATTGACGCAGCGACGCTCTCTGACCACTCCCGGTTTGTGCCAGTCCGTTTGCTGAGGTTGGGACATTCTGACTGAAGGACGATATTGTTGCATCGGTGGGGATGCTGATTGCAACAATCGGCTACGGAGGCGGATTCAGTCCCACAGCTCGGCGTACCAAAGCCATCGTGGCTCGGGCTTCCTCACGGGCACGCTGGGCACCGCGTCTGAGGATTTCGTCCACCAGGCCGGGTTCGCGGGCCAATTCCTGACGGCGCTGACGTGCCTGGGCAAAGTAGCCTTCAAGCTTTTCATAAAGCATCTGTTTGGCCTGACCGTAACCAAATCCCCCAGCGCGGTATTTGGCTGCCAACTCCTGCTGTTCCTCAGGCGTGGCCAACAGGCAGTAAAGTTTGTACACGTTGCACTTTTCGGGGTCTTTTGGGGCGTCCAGAGGCGTACTGTCCGTAACGATGCTCATGACCTTTTTGCGCAATTCCTGGCCGGTGGCGAAGATTTCAATAGTGTTCCCATAGGATTTGCTCATTTTCTTGCCGTCCAGGCCAGGCACGATGGGCGCCTCGCTCAGGCGGTACTCCGGTAACGGAAAAATCTCGCCGTAAGTATGGTTGAAGTAGCCCGCGATGTCACGGGTAATCTCGATATGTTGAATCTGGTCCTGGCCGACGGGTACCAGATGGGAACGGTAAATTAGAATATCGGCAGCCATCAGGATGGGGTAGAAAAACAGCCCAACGCTGGCCGGCAGGCCCCGTGCCACCTTGTCTTTATATGAATGAGCGCGTTCGAGCAGGCCCATGCCGGTTACCGTGGCAAATATCCATGCCAACTCCGTTACCTCAGGTACGTCCGATTGGCGGAAGAACACTGTGCGTTGCGGGTCCAGTCCCAGGGCCAGATAATCGAGGGCCACATCGCGGACATTAGCCTGTAACTCGTTTGCATTCTGAATCGTAGTCAGCGCGTGCAGATCGGCAATGAAATAGAAACATTCTCCCTGCCGCTGCAGTTCGATGTGCTGCCTGATGGCACCGAAATAGTTGCCCAGGTGCAGCTTTCCCGAAGGCTGCACTCCCGAAAGAATGCGTAAGCACGAGCCACTGGCCTGGGTGGACATATATGACCTCGATGGTCTGCTCAGCAGCCAGGAAATAGGACACCTCTTCTGGGTTAGAAATTCTATCGGGGACGCAGTATTCCAAGAAGCGGTTCGGTGGGCACCGCGAGGAGCTTGAAATAAAGCTCCAGAGTGTCGGTAATGCCAGCAAGGATCAGTTTCTGTACTGATGGCAGCATCAGGGCAATCAGCAGGAGCAATATCCCCGCGTAGATCAGCCTGGTATTGAAAATCAAATGTTCACGCCAACCTCGCGGCAGCAGCCAACCGAGCAATAAGGCTCCCGTTGCTGGAGGTATGGGCAACAGCAAAATGAAGGCCACCCCCAGATTGCTGATAGCGGAAATCAGGAAGAAAAGGACTAGCTTTTCCCGCGCCGGATTAGGCGGCAGGGCTTCGAGAAGTGGCCGAAGAAATAAGATCAGCAGCGCTGCCAATACAAAATGAAACACACATCCAGCCAGCCGAGCGAAGAACACCAGGCGATACGGCGACGGATGGTACAACAAGTCAAGTTGCAACGGTTTGGGAAACGCAAAAAGCACCTGGGAGCCGCTGAGAGACACCAACAAGGGCAGTACCATGGTGCCCAGCCAATCCACATGCGCTCGCGGGTCGAGCGTAGTTTGACCGGCCTGACGTGGGCCGTCATCTCCCTGCCACACCGCTACCCACGCTTCCACCCAACTCCGCAGCACCATCGCCACGATCAGCCCCAATAACACTGCTATCCTCATTCCCAATGGCATCGGACATACTCCCAGTTAGCTGAGGCCATGGGCATTTCTCCACACAAGTATAAGCGTCTTTATTCAGGGTGGGATTCTGTGCTTCCAGCATCTGATCTGCCCAGGGTAACTTGGACTGCGTCGGTTGCAGTCTGGCATAGCTAGCAACGCCTTAGCGGGTGGACCAAGCATGGGCTACCGACGACTATCGACAGCGGCGAAGCCACGCTTCCTGAAAACCCAATCGCAGATATGCCGACTGGATGCTGTGTAAGAAGCGAGGAGCATCACCTGGATAACCAGAGGTTGGTCTCAAGTCGGGAACGTGTCGCCGCCAGTAATCGTTCCAATGGAGCATGAAGATTTCGCGAACGTACTTGCTGATCATGGAAGCCAGGGCAACAAGGAAGGCCCGACATTCGGCCCGTGGCATGATCACCAGACGCAACTTCAGGCGTGACTTTCCGTCGAGCGATGTTCCGTTCCGCGATGTCAGCGTATATTCACAGCGAGCCGCAGACTCGTGGAAGGTTTGTAATTGCCAGCCGTCGAGCGCACCAGTCAATACGGCTGCATAATGGAGCCGTCCGCCCAAACGGTCGCAAATGGCTTCACAATGCACAGGGTCGTCGGTATTGGTGAGACTGGTAAATTGTAACGTTACACCTGACGTGCTTATTTCCCGCAGGAGGGCTGGCAGCAAGTGGCGCAATCCGTCCAAGGGGAGGACGGCCTTGGTGCCATGTTGAGCAATGGCTTCATTGATTGCCTCAGGTAACATGATGAACACTCGAGGCCTGAGCAAGGTCAACCCAGCCGCTGACAACATTTCTCTCCACAAAACAGCGCGCTGAGCAATAACGCTAGGATCATGGGCCATTGGCAGTCGGCGATGTCGAATGTCATAGCAAGGTACCTGCAGGCCTCTTAGGGTCGCTACGCTGATCCGACGTAACCACGGGCCACATCGGCGGGATTTCCCGAGCCATGCCCACAGAACTGGCAGGGTATGGTATTCCAAATCGGCGAAAGCGTGGTGACCACGATGGATTTGCTTAGAATCGGTAATGCAAAATGCCGGCGGATTGTCCGCAGTGCCGCGCTGACCAAGCTTAGGCCACCGGGCCGAGACCTGAGGCAGATGGTTCCATATTTCATCGGCGCGCCAGGAACGCGAACTGCTCAACGCCACCGCAGTCATGACGAAAGGCCCCAGGATCGGTCCATAGCCGGCCTCGTCTATCCCGATGTGCCACACACACAGCTCCTTCGTCCCCCTTGGCCCGATACGCACCCAGACATAAGATAAGAATCTGTAAAGAGGAAACCTCCCCTGAGCCGGTCGTCGTATCTTGCGCAGCGCCAAGCCCCAGACGTCCTGAGACAACCGGCGAACCACATTGTTCCGAACGTCTCGGACGTGCCCCGAGGATTTGCTATGATGCAGGACAACATTTTCCTGAAAATTATCCAGCGACAGCTTCCCGCGCGAATCGTTTACGAGGATGAGCAATGTTTGGCCTTCCACGACATCCATCCACAAGCGCCTGTCCACATCCTCATCATTCCGAAAAAAGTCATCCCAACCCACGCTGATATTACCGGGGCGGACAAGGAACTGCTTGGACATTTGCACTATGTGGCGGCCCAGCTTGCTCGGCAGTTTGGTCTCGAGGCAGGATATCGCCTCGTCCTGAATTGTCGTGAACAAGCAGGACAATCCGTACCCCATTTGCACCTTCACTTGCTGGGGGGCCGCCAGATGCACTGGCCTCCGGGTTAGGCTAATCCCGATGCACATGCAACCAAGTATTGACGGAGTACAGGGGGACTACTGGGGCCAGTTTTGCAGCCAGCGCAGAATGGCCGAAGCGAAGTAAGTAGCCTGTACCGTGGGAACGTCGCCGGGTTGAAGTGCATAGGCTCCCTCTGCAGCACGGCAACGTGCGAGAAAGCCGGCGACAGCCTCCAGGTTGGGCTTGTGTTTGAGCATGTAAAGAGCTCGCAGAACACGATAAGTAGTTTCGAGATCAGAGGGTTGAGCATCGCGTCCCCAACCGCCATCGGCGCGCTGGCCTTTGAGGATGGCCTGAGCGGCAGCTGAGGAATCTTCGACGGATAAGCCAAGTCGAAGTAAGCAGGCTACTGCGCTCCCTGTATCGCGGGCAACATCACCCCCTTTGCCAAACGTACCATCGGCATTGCGCAGACGATTGATTTCGAGCTGCCAGGTCTTGAGCGTTTTCTTACCGGGGCGCTGATGCAAAGCCTCAAAGGCAGCGGCGGCGATACGGATTTCCTCGAAAGTTTTGGCCTGGGCTTCGAGGTACTTCAGAGCCCGCCCCAGGACAATCCTGTCCTTTTCGCCGAGTTCTACCAATGCCAGGACAGCGAGAGCCGTCGTGCGCACTTCGGAAGCGGCGCCAGGGCTGGAACCGAATCCGCCATCCGGGTTCTGGCACGACCGCAGATAACGGCGGGTTTTGTCCGCCTGGGGAACTTCTCCACCGAAATAAACGATGGCGCGTACCGCTGCTGAAGTTGTAGGTAGATCGCTTTTCGGCACCAAAGCACTAGGCCCGAAACTCCCGTCCATTTTCTGCAACGAGTACAGGTAGTCGAGCGTTTCTTTGCGTTGGGCCTGGGAAGGAAATTGGCCTGCCCAGACGGCTACAATCAGCCCAATCCACGCTCCGTGCGCCAGCCAGCGGGGAGCCGAACGAACAAAACCGAACACGACTCTGGTCGATGCATGTCGGGACATTATGGCTCTCCACCTTAGGAAGGGGTTAGCAAGTAGTCAAGGCTTCGCGCGCCAGTTGCATCAGTGTATCAGTTTCGGAGCAAGTAGGAGATTCGGCAATCAGGCGAACTACCGGTTCGGTATTGCTGGGGCGGATATGAATCCAGCGATCTGGCCAGCGAAAATAAAGGCCGTCGCGTTGGTCGAGTTGGGGAGCTGTGAGCGAGCGCAACAGCCGGGCTTGCAATTCGGGCCACTTGAATTGCGGCAGGGGCATTTTGTCTTTGCGCATGACAAACCTGGGCAAACTAGCTGCCAAAGCCGAGAGCGGCTGCTGCAGTTCGGCCAACAATTCCAGGATGAGCGCCATCGCAACCAACGGATCACGCACCAGGCCGACGCGTGGCTCAATGACACCGCCGTTTCCTTCCCCCCCGATCACTGCCGCCTGCGCCAGGATACCATCTACAACATGCGCTTCTCCAACCGGAGTGCGGTAACACGTAAGTCCGCGGCGACGGCATAATTCCTCCACCATGAGCGAGGTCGAAAGATTGACAACCACCGGGCCGGGACCTTGCCGTAATCGGGCCTCGACCGCCAGAGCAAGGGTTATTTCTTCCGAAAGGCATTGTCCCGATTCGTCCAGGAGTACGAGCCGATCGGCGTCGGAGTCCAGGGCGAATCCAACGTCGCAGGCACATTGTGCCACGAGCGGAGCCACCTGTTGCAGCGACGCGGGCGTCGGTTCCGGCTCATGGCGAAAAACACCGTCCGTTTCGCAATGAATGGGAACCGTTGAACAACCTAAAGCTCTAAGCAGCCGCAGCGCCGCTGGCCCTCCTGCTCCACCATTGGCGTCCACCAGGACGCGGAAACCACGTCGCCGAATCGGCTCGACCGCCACACACGACAACACCGCGGCGACATGATCGTCTAGTACCCGCTCAGAAAAGGAACTTGCTTCGCATGAGGCACCGACGGTTTTTCCCGTCGGTAACCACGAGGCGTTAGTGTCCCCATTGTGAATTATGTCGCGCAAACGCGCTACCAGCGCGCTTGCCTCTTTCGGCGGTAATCCCCGCCCTCGAGCCGTGAACATTTTCATGCCGTTCCATTGCGGGGGATTATGGCTGGCGGTAATTTGCAGACCGGCGCCGGCTTGGAGCACGCGCACAGCGCGGCCTAATGTCGGCGTAGGAACGATGCCTACGTCGTAAACGGTGCGATTCACTTCCATTAGCGCTGCTCGTGCTGCAGCTTGCAACTCTTGGCCACTCGGCCTACTGTCCCGTCCCAGGACAATCGCCCCCGAACCCACGGTATCGGCCCAGGCGCGCACCAGCCGATAAACGATGGCTGGGGTAATACCTTCTCCTACTATCCCGCGGATTCCCGACACCCCCAGAATCAGCTGGCCTTCAGCCATGGCAGCTCCTTTCTGCTGGCTGGCAGGGATCAAAGGAGCGGAGGAGGACCGCGCGAAATTACCAGTGTCCGTCCCAGTATCTTGCGGCAGTGCCCTGAATGAGTCAACATGTGTCTGCCTTCGCGACCTGAAGACTCACGGTGCTGCTTCGGGTAGGGCAAGGAACTGCTTGGGGAGGAGGCGCTTGCTCAGCCAGGGAATCGCCCCGGCGATGCCTAGCGCAGCATAAAGCAGAAAAACTGGCTCTGCCAGTGAGAAACCCTCGCGCACCCCGGCGATTGTTCCCCAGGCATACGCCAGGGGAAAACCAAACGCAACGACTGTGATCGGCCGATGTTCCCGATACCACCCAAACGACCAACGCCAACCGAGAAGCACGGCCACGGCCAGGAGCAATTGTACCAGAGGGAGATAAGTGTCCAGCTGTGCACCCAGCGCGGATGAGTCGCCCAGCAGGTCTGTCCAGTTTTCGGGGATCAGCATCTGGCCCCAAAGCGTAAGCCGGTGTGCCAGGCATTCACGTAACGATTCCCTCCAGGCAGTTGTTACTGCGTGGGCCGCTTCTTGCCAGGAGAAATCGCTAGCTATCTGCGGCCTGACGGCAGAACTTGGCAAGCCCGCGTATTGGTATTGCCAGAAGATCGCGGCAAACGGCGTCGGTTCGCCGGTATTCCACCAGTGACGTACCGACCAGGTTCCCAGAAAATTCGCCAGGGCCAGGACAACAATAAGGCTGGCTAACCATCCCCGAGTTGCTTGTCGCAGCTGCCAAAGAGACCACACTAGAACCAAAATCACGGCCAACAACGTGCCCGGTCGAATCAGCAGGATAAGTCCAGCCAAGCCTCCTAATAAAATCGAGCCGAACACACCGCCCTGGCGCGCCGTGTGCGCGACCACCAGTAACCAGTTGCTCACCAGGCATTGCATCAGGGCCACGTCGTCCACGACACTTAGCCGTAGCAACCAAAGTGGCTGCATAGCCGATAGCAATAACGCCGTTCCGGCTAACACGCGGCTAGCGAAAGCCTGCCAGGCTAGCGCTGTTACTCCCGCACAGGCAAACGCCTGCAACAGGGCTTGCCAACCCTCGACCAGCCGAGAGAGCGGCAGGTAGTTATCCATGCTTAAACTTTGCGACTGAGCAAGCACCGGTTGAACAAGGTATTTCCAATTGACTGAATCGCTATGGTACAATATCTTTCGCTCGCTCTGCGGCGTGGTGGCTTGAGCCGACCAAGAATCCGACGCCGAGTCAAGCGAATCGGCCGGAGCCGTTTGCTGGGAGCTTTCCGTTGAATCTATTGGGACCAGAGCCGCAGTTGGTAAGGTGCTGAGCCATGCCACGCGCACCATCAGTGCCAACGCCCCACCAGTCCACCACCACACCCATCGCTCTCGCATATTGTTCGCGCGAAAGAAAGTTGACCGACCTCTTAGGCGTCAGGGGACGAGTGGCAAAAGCCGCAGTTCTCGGGGGAGGGGGAAGTGAACGGACTCTTCGCGAACGGTGTGAGTCTCGACCTGGGCCTGATAGCGTTCGCGGAGCCATTGCACCGCCTTTTGCACCACGTCTTCCGGAGCACTGGCGCCGGCAGTAATCAGCACCGTGTCGACCCCGTCCAAGACGCTGGGGTCCAGTTCGCCGATGTGATTGATCAGATAGGCTGGTTTGCCACACGCCCGGGCGATTTCTGCTAAGCGCTGACTATTGGAGCTGTTCTGACTGCCGAAGACCAGGACGACATCCGCCTGGGGCGCAAGAGCTTTCACCGCCTCTTGCCGATTTTGTGTGGCGTAGCAAATATCCTCCTTACTCGGCCCAACGATGTGCGGAAACTTGCGGCGCAATGCCTCGATAATTACGTTGGCCTCGTCCACGCTGAGTGTCGTTTGCGTAAGGTATGCCACCTTGGCATTAGCGGGCAGGTCGATCTTTTCCACGTCGTCGAGGCTCTCGATCAAGCGGATTGCATGCGGGGCTTCCCCCATGGTGCCTATGACTTCGTCGTGGTCTGCGTGGCCGATGAGGAAAATCGTATAACCCTCGCGGCCAAAACGTTGGGCCTCGAGATGGACTTTAGTAACCAGGGGGCAGGTGGCGTCAATCGCCCGCAGGCGGCGACGACGGGCCGTCTCACGTACCGCGGGCGCCACTCCGTGAGCACTGTATAGCACCACACTTCCTTCGGGCACCTGCTCCAAATCGTCCACGAAGATGACCCCTCGGCTGCGGAAACGTTCGACCACAACCTGGTTGTGCACTATCTCGTGGAACACGTACAACGGCGTGCCAAACAGGTCGAGCGCCCGTTCCAGGCTCTCGATGGCCATCACCACTCCCGCACAAAAGCCACGTGGCTCGGCTAAGATCACACGCATAATCCGCTCCTGAGGCTCGTCATTATTGTAACAGTCGGCTGCACTTGCTGCAGGAGTGCACGACAAGATAGCCTTGACAAGCTATAGTAGATAACAAGCTCCCCCCATGGTTGGTGAGGTCACAAATGGCTGAGGAAATTTTCCAACCCTCTGAAGAGAAGTCCGCGGCTGAGTCCCGTGACCGCGAAACTGGCCCAGAACCAGAAATTACCTCTTCGGGGAGTCAGGAGTCCACCGCGGCGTCCCAACGTTGGCCGGTTCGGCAAATCGCTATAAGTGTGGGGTTGGTAATTGCGGTGGCGCTGGCAGGCATCCTGATTCGGCAGGTATATTTCCCTTCACTGAGTCAGCGGTTACGGGATGGAGAAACACACTTCCGCGCAGGCCAGGCAGCGCGCCAGCAACGTCAGTGGGAGAGAGCCATCAGCCGATTCACCGCGGCTGTCAGTGCTGCCGACGAGGTGATTCGACGGTTGGAGCAAAACCGCTTAGCGAACGCTTCGCCCACAGCGGAGGAAGAATACTGGCTCGGTCAGGCGTATTGGCTACGCGCCCGCGCGCTGTTCGGACGCGCCGCCGCGCAGATCGAACAGCAGGCGGTACAACAGCAATCGAATCCGCCGACCGCCTTGCCAGGACCCGATACACCCGAGGTGTTGGAACTCTTCATGATCGCCGACGACGAAGCTCGTCGCGAAGCCCTAAACAGTTTGTATCGCGCCAGCATCTA
>JANWVZ010000087.1 GCA_025056555.1 Gemmatales bacterium
CACCGGGCTGGGTTCGGCGATTAGCTGCGCGATGGTTCCCTTCGTGGCAGGCGCTGCACGGTTTGACGCCGAACCCCAACGAGGCCTCCGTTCACTTAGCGGGCAGGGTTGGCGAAGAATCCCATAGTTCTTACGCAGCCGCTGAACAAAAGCCTATCGCCGTAGCGCCTGGTTCCTTCGCGAAATCGAGTGAGTCGGCCGATTCAGCCTGAGGCTCGCTCTGCGACCATTTTTTGATTCTGCCGGACCTCCTTCCTGATGCCCCGAAAAACCAAGCGATCATCGCTGGAGTTGGCTCCGGCTTCGCCGATGGCGGGAGCCGCACCTTCACGCCCACGTCCGCGGCGAAGGGTGTGGCTTTTGTTGATTGTTATCGGGCTTGCCGCAGTCTCATTGCCCCTGCTATTAGTGCGTCCTGGAGACGAACCGGACGGGCCTAGGATCAACTCTTATGCGCCGCCTGGCCCAGCACCCGAGGGCATGGTGTGGATTCCCGGCGGCTGGTTCTGGATGGGTACGGACCGCCAAGACCTGTTTCCCGATGCCTATCCGCCCAAGTTGGTTTACGTGGACGGCTTCTGGATGGATAAGACGGAAGTAACCAACGCGCAGTTTGCCCGATTTGTCGAGGCCACGGGCTACGTCACTACCGCGGAGCGGGCACCGAGTCGCGAAGAATTTCCCGACGCACCGCCTGATAAGTTAGTCGCAGGCTCGATCTGTTTTCGTCCGCCACAGCAAGTCGCGGGTCTGGACGATGTCCGACAGTGGTGGCAATACGTCCCTGGGGCAAATTGGCGCCATCCAGAAGGCCCGGGCAGTAGCATTGCCGGGCGAGAAAATCATCCCGTAGTCCATGTCTCGTGGGAAGACGCCGTCGCTTATGCGCAGTGGGCGGGGAAACGACTTCCCACGGAAGCGGAGTGGGAATTCGCAGCCCGCAGCGGCTTGGATCGAAAACCATACGTTTGGGGCGACGAACTCAAACCTGGTGGCCGCTGGCTTGCCAATATCTGGCAAGGGCGTTTTCCCACTGTGAACACCGCAGAAGACGGATTTCCGACCACGGCGCCCGTTGCGTCCTATCCGCCGAACGGGTTCGGCCTGTACGACATGGCGGGTAACGTGTGGGAGTGGTGCCAGGATTGGTATCGCCCCGACGCTTACCAGATTACGCCGCGACGCAATCCCCAAGGACCTGCCGATAGCTTTGATCCTCTAGAACCCGGAGTACCTAAGCGAGTGCAGCGGGGCGGTTCGTTCTTGTGCAGCGACCAGTATTGCATTCGGTACATGCCCGCAGGTCGTGGCAAAGGGGAACCACGCAGCAGCCATCAGCATGTCGGCTTCCGTTGTGTTCTGGCCCCACGCAAATGACCACAAGTCCTCCCTGCGGCTGGACCACAGGCTGTTGCACTTCAGTTTGATCGGTGCGGCTATGGAACTTTCCTTAGCTTACAGATCCTGACCTCAGGCGGTCAATTGTTCAAACCCAAAAGGCTTTGGTTGACGCGCTATGGAGACCTCCTTACTAGTGATGGGTCCCCGACCAAGAGCCAAATTATTCCCTTAGTCCAGTGGGGTACAATATCGCATCTATGCATCAGGTTCTGCATGTTACCAGTATGTTACCAGTATACTCAGGTCCGCCCCGACACTCTGGGTCATCAACTTCGTGGCTACCGAGCCTTCTTGAAACCATACACGCTCGTCAACCATGAAGATGCGATTGAGCATTCTTGCCAGGAAAATCAAATGGCACGACCAGGCGCTAGGATAACACTTAAGTTGGTACGGATTTACGCTGGCGTGAACAAAGGTGCGAGCTAGCTACGAAAATAGACCAGGGACGGATGTAAGAGGGAGCAAGGACCGGACTATGGAGCTATACGTTTCTGGCCATCGGGCGCGGAAGTCCTTGGATGGTCATTTGAAAAAGCTCACAGGCGCAGCCCAGGCATTCTTCATGCTACCTTTGCTTGTCGGACTGGAAATCAGCGCCTAGATTAATACGAGGGACAATCGGTGCATAGGAGAGGCACTTGAAAGGTATTTGGAGCAATCCCCCGTTCAGGAGAGCAGAGCAGGATGGCAGAGGCATCAGCACACTCTTTGGCGCTGTTTCTGGATTTTGAAAACTTCGCCCTGGGCTTGACCGATCCCCACGAGCGGTTTGACATCAACCGTGTCTTGCGGCGAATGGTCGAGAAGGGCAAAGTGGTCGTGCGTAAAGCCTACGCCGACTGGAGTTACTACCCCTCTTACACCGCAACCTTGCACGAAGCAGGCTTTGAGCTGATTGATATTCCCCGCCGCAGTCAGAGTGGCAAGAACTCCGCAGACATTCGGCTCTGCGTGGATGCAATGGACTTGGCTTATTCCAAAGAGCACATCAACACATTTGTGATCCTATCTGGAGATAGCGACTTCACCCCGCTGGTTTCCAAACTCAAGGAGTTGGGCAAGCATGTGATCGGAGTGGGGATGGCTAGTGCTACTTCCGACCTGCTTCGGGACAATTGTGATGAGTTTATTTACTATGAGGACTTGGAGCACATCGTCAGCAGCTTTGAGATCGATCCGCGCTTGCCCGAAAACAAGCGGAAGGCTTTTCAGCTGCTGATGGATGCGCTGACAGCTTTGCGGCGGGAAAATAAGGAGGTGCTCTGGTCTTCGTTGATCAAGGATACGATGAAACGCATCAAGCCCAGTTTCAATGAAACATACCACGGCTACTATTCGTTTACGGAGTTACTGGAAGATGCGGAACATCATGGCTTGCTGGAACTGGCGAAGGAACGCCGCAGTGGCACTATTGTTGTAACCCGGTTTGGTGAGGAAATGCGTGAGGAACCTTCGGCTGGGGAAAGGGAGCGAGGGCGACGTCGCGTCAGTCCGATCCGTCGTCGTTTGGTGCGAACTGCCCCAATACGATCAGCTGCTGAATCGGGACCGAGGGAGGCGACGTCCGCCACCACAGCGGTTGGGGAAATTCCTGTGACTGCCCCAGGTGAAGGGACAGCGCCAGCAGACCTGGTTACTCCTGCGGAATCGCCCATACCCACCACTACCGTCGCTACTCCAGGTGCTCCACCGCGCATCGTGTTCACCATTGGCGAGGCGTCGCGTCGCACGGAAGCTGCTTATGCTCCGTCAGCAGCGCGTCCCACAACCGCTTATGGAGCGGTCGAACCCTTGCCGGAGCCAGCGCCTCAAGAATCCGCAGTATCTCCAGCACCTCCCTTACCTCCCTCGACACCTGCTTCCATAGGGGAGGCTGCGGAAAGCCCACCGCCCGCGATCGCAGCCACCGTTCCAGCGCCAGAAGCCATAGCAAGCCCGGAATCAGCTCAGCCATCTGCTTCACCACCACGACCTGCGGCGCCCCCGCCCAGCCCGACTACTTCAGTGTCGCGCCGTGATGCACGACCGTTCGGTTTTGGCATCTTCGACGCTCCACCGGCATCAGAAGGCTGACCAAAAGCTCTGCCCCGCTTGCAGGAGAACGAATCGTATGCCTTACTTTCTGGAATTCGAAGACGGGCGACAACGATGGAGCTTGGCCGGTCACGAGGAAGTTTACCTCATTGGTCGCGCCGAAGATTGCGACATTCGTCTAGAGTCGCGGAAAGTGTCGCGGCGGCATTGTTGTATTGCCCAAGTGAACGACTACTTGGCGGTCCGTGATCTGGCGAGCACCAACGGCATCCGTATCAATGGTCAGGAGAAGTTTGAAGGGCGTCTGTATAACGGCGACATTCTGACAGTCGGCCCGTATCGCTTACGGGTGATTTGGCAACCCGAGCGGGTCGAAAAACGCCCCCCAACTCCCGTCGCACCTGTTACCGCCCCGTCAGCACCGCGCGTGGCTTCTGCACCGGTTTCCCCGCTGCCGACAGTGCCTGCTCCCCCTCCTGAAGCACCAGAAATACGGCACTCTGCTCCCAAAGATAAGACGCCTAACCGCGCTAAACCCGGCTCACTTCTGGAGGATTCCAATCTGTTCAAGTTGCTGGAGTCGGAGGATCCTTTGACCGGTGGAAAAAGGTGAACCACTCAGGAGCTACGATCGTCCCCCGCTGGTAAGAGGCAATTCAATTCGCCGTAGGCATGGGCAAGGGGGTGGGAGCGGTTCCGTAAAGTGGTTAGCGCCGCCTCGATCAGGTGGGCGTGAACAGGCTCATTGTTTCTGGGAATGATGCTGTTCAGTGATTCAAGTTCGCATTCCAACGATAACTTGTCGAAGACGGGCGATGCCCGCAGCGATACCCTGGGGATGGCGGAAGATGGCCGATGCCGCCGCCACGACGTTTGCCCCTGCCTGCACGGCCCGCGGCGCGGTTTCTTCATTGATCCCACCGTCAATTTCCAGGTCGCAGGACAGTTGCAGCTGGTCTATTTGTGCTCGGAGGTGGCGCAACTTGGAAAGTGCCTGCGGCAGAAAACTTTGGCCACTGAAACCGGGATATACGCTCATGACCAACACTAGGTCAACCTGTGTGAGCCAGGCAGAAACCGCTTCCGCAGGCGTGTCGGGATTAAGTACCAGCCCAGCCTTTTTGCCGAGTTGCCGAATCGCCGGCAGACAGCGTTGTGGTGCTTCGGGGACTTCGACGTGAACGAGTAAATAATCGGCGCCCGCCTGGGCAAAGGCTTCGAGAAAATGCCACGGCTCGCTGACCATGAGATGCACTTCCATGGGGAGCTTCGTCCACGGCCGCAAGGAGGCGACCACGGCGGGACCCAGGGATAAGTTAGGAACGAAGTGGCCGTCCATAACGTCCAGATGCAGGCGGTCCACTCCGGCCAGCTCTGCCTCGCGTACTTGTTCGCCCAGCCGAGCAAAGTCGGCGGCTAAGATCGAAGCCGAAATTGCTACCGAAGAATGGTTCATACCAGTTTTCCTTTGGGCACCGCTGGAGATTGTATAGTGATCACCGCAGCAAAATCAGTGCGCCGTGAGAGCCACAGGATTACGGCACTGGTCCTGATGTGCGCCGCCAGCACGGTGTCATAAACTAAGCCTACCCAGCCTCATAGCCCATTCTCTCGAGGCCGTCTGGGACAAGGAGATGTCATGCTCATTTTTGACGCGCACCTGGACGTGGCCTGGAACGCCTTGGATTGGAACCGCGACTACGAGCAGCCGTTAGCGGTCATTCGTGCAGCCGAGTCGGAAATGCCGGGCAAAGGTCGCGGCCGTAATACGGTCTGTTTCCCCGAAATGCGCCGCGGACAAGTCGGCATCAGCATCATGACCTTATTACCGAAGCTGTTGCGGGACACCATGCCGCCCTTGCAACCGTATCGCTCGGCAGTGTCAGCTTACGCGGCGGCACGAGGCCAGTTAGCCTATTACGAAACCATGATCGAGCGCGGCGTCCTGGCTTGGGTGCGGAATCGCTGGGAGTTGGAACGCGCCGTGGCATCGTGGGAAAACGGGGCCGATATGAATACGCCTTTGTTTTTCGTCCTGAGCATGGAAGGAGCTGACGCCATCTTACACCCTCGACAAGTGGAAGAATGGTGGCACCGCGGCCTACGCATCGTGGGGCCAGCACACTATGGGGTCAACGCTTACGCTCCAGGCACCGGCTGCGAAGGTGGACTTTTTCCCGCGGGACGTGATTTATTGCGGGAAATGGAGCGCGTCGGCATGATTCTCGACGTAACCCACCTGACCGATCAGGCGTTCGACGAAGCGTTGGAAATCTACCACGGCCCCGTTTTGGCCAGTCATCATAATTGTCGCGCTCTGGTACCACACCAACGGCAACTGACCGACGAGCAAATTCGGCGTCTGATCGCCCGCGGAGCAGTGATTGGCGCCGCTTGCGACGCGTGGATGCTTTATCCCGGTTGGGTGCGCGGCGAGACCAGTCCCGAAGTGGTGAGCTTGGAGGCAGTGGCCGATCACATTGACCGCGTATGCCAACTGGCTGGAAATAGTCGGCATAGTGCCCTCGGAAGCGACCTGGACGGCGGTTTCGGCACAGAACAAACTCCCCGCGACCTGCAAAGCATTGCCGACTTACAGAAGCTCATCCCCATACTCGAGCGACGCGGCTATACCCAAGACGATATCCGCAACATTTTCTACCGCAATTGGGTGCGTTTCTTCCAAACCGCCTGGAAAGATAATTAGCCGATTATCGAGTGCTTGCGAGCTAGTCCTACGTCCCGCGACAGCGCTACGATCTTTCGATGCAAGGCGAGCCGCGACAAGATAACCTGCCCTGGATTATTCTTGTCAGCCTGGTTCTTGGGGCTATGGCAGGCATCGCATGCAATTGGGGGCGAGAAGCGATTGACAGCGCCGTGGCACACGTTGCTGGCGGGCCTGTAGCCGCTGTGGATTGGATCGTCAGTAACATCGCGCGACCCTTGGGGCAGATCTTCCTCAACTTGTTGCTGATGACCGTGGTGCCGTTGGTATTCGCGTCGTTGGCTTCGGGCGTGGCTCAACTGGGCGATTGGCGCCGACTGGGGCGCGTGGGACTCGTCACGATGGCCCTGTTCGTCTTCAGCATGGCTTTGGCGTGTGCTACTGGGCTGGCCTTGGTCAACTGGTATCAGCCGGGACTCGCTATGCCCTCCGAAGTGGGCCAGCAATTATTGGCAGAAGCCAAGAATCCCGCGCCGCCCGCCCGAGGACTCACCGTGGATACCCTCGTGGGCATCGTTCCGCGGAATCCGTTCCAGGCGGCAGTGCAGATGGAGATGTTGCAGATTATCTTCTTCGCCCTCATGGTCGGCATCGCCCTGACTTTCCTCACGGAGGTACGTCGCCAAACTCTGCTGCGCTTGTTGGAAGGTGTTACCGAGGTCATGGTCGTCATCATTCACCTGGTCATGCGGATCGCACCGCTGGCAGTGTTTGCGTTGATATTTGCACAGACAGCCAGCTTCGGATGGCGCTACCTGGAAACACTGGGCGGCTATGTGTTACTGGCCCTGGGAGGTATGGCGTTTCACCTGGTAGTCAGCTTGGGCTTCCTGGTTTGGCTACTGGGCGGCTTGGCCCCGTGGCGTTTCTTTCCCCGCATTTGGACGGTCATGATCACCGCTTTTTCGACCAGTTCGAGCAACGCTACGCTTCCGACTACCCTACGCACCGCTCAGCAGGAACTGGGGGTGCCGTCTCAAATTGCCGGCTTCGTCATTCCGTTAGGTGCGACGATGAACATGAACGGCACCGCCCTGTACGAAGGGATCACGGCCCTGTTTTTGGCACAGGTTTACTTTGGCGTGACGCCTGATTGGACGGCCCAGATCACCGTGCTTGTATTGGCCGTACTCACCGCCATCGGCGCCGCGGGTGTGCCCGGCGGTTCGCTCCCACTCCTGGCTATGGTCTTGACCAGTATCGGCGTGCCCGGCGAGTATATCGGCATCATTCTGGGAGTCGATCGGCTCCTGGATATGGCCCGCACGGTGCTCAACGTCGGTGGCGATCTCGTAGTGGCCGTCTGCGTCGCACGCCAGGAACGTGCTTGGGAAGCATCGTCGGCATCCGCTACGACCGGGAGCAAAGACGTTTCATCCCATCCAGCGTGATCGTTATCAGGCATGGCTGCGTTGGCCCGGACCAGATACTCTCGACCTTTCCGCCAGAGCGGTTCCGCCCCGTCCAGTGAGCTTGACAGGCCCGGTTCGGCCAGTATGAGGGGCAATTCTGTGTCGGATACCATTGCGGATTCGGGCCGACTACGGGGTTTATGCGACGACCACCTTGGGGCTGGGTAATTCGGGGCCGACTTGCCGCCGGGCTGAGCTTGATCGGGCTGGCCGCGCTCAGCCTGTTGCTTGGCCAGACGCCCCAACCGATCCGTATTACGACCCCCGGCCACCAAATCCAGGCAACCGTGCGACTCAGCGCCGATAAGGTCCTCGGTTGGACCGAAGGCAACCTCGACATCCTGCTCGCTCGCGGCAACGTCTTGTTGGAGCAAGGTCTGTTACGCATCCGCATGCGCGAAGCGGTGGTGTGGATGAATACGGCCGAAGTACGTCGGGGACAACCGTTACGCCTCTGGGGTTATGGCGAGGGAGACGTCCGTGTCGGCGAAGGCACCGCGGTGCAAACCGCACCCAGCGTACTGTTTGACTTACAAACTCGCGGCGAGTTCCGCCTGCAGAATCCGCACATGGAAAAGCGGCCTGCTGCCGACGATCCACTCTATCGCCGTGCTTTAGCCGCCTGGCAAACGCCCCCGACGCCGACGATACCCCCTATCCAACCGCCCACGGTACCTGTGCCGGCGCCGCCTCCACCAGGCCCAAGCCCAACACCGTCATCCCCCCCACCTCCACTACCAATTCCTCCGAGTGGGTCTGCACCCCCTCCACCACCCGCAGCTAAACCAGAAACGTCACCCGCCGCCGCGGCACCTCCGCTAACCCTTCCCGGCTTAGGACGAAGCGGTCCACAGCGCATCCGCAGCATTCGCATTGCCCCGAGAGGCAGCAGTCCCTTTTCTCATGAAACCTTTCCCGCAGGCCCTGACGAATACGCCACGGTGGTGCTCGGCGGCGTGGTCATTTATGTGGAGGACGACCAGGGAAGCCTTGATCTCAGCACCGATCGCGCTGTGATCTGGAGCCGAAACGTCGGCGGTGAACGGTTGCTGTCACAACTGCAAGTCGGCCGTACCTCCGATGAACAGTACGAGGTTTACCTCGAAGGCCACGTTGAAGTACGGCAGACCCCTTCCCGGGGCCCATTAGCAGGTAAGACACGCCTGATTCAAGCCGAGCAGGCCTACTTCGACCTGCATCGCAATGTCGGTGTCCTGCGGCAAGCGCAGTTGGTCATCCCAGAACCGCGGTTGCCCTTGCCTGTGTACTTGCGGGCCAGCGAAATTCGTCAGGTCGCGGCAGACACGTTTGAAGCCAACGACGTGGAGATTTTCGCCAGTCGCCTGCCTTCTGACCCGGGCGTAGTGGCTCGCACCCCTTCGGCCACCTTACAACTGCGCGAAGTGCCTGTGCGGGGCCTGTTTGGTTGGCTCGAACTGGACCCGCAAAGCGGTCGGCCGCGCACCGAAACCGAGCTTTTCGGCACCGCCCAAGACTTTTCACTCTGGTTGGAAGGCGTCCCCTTTTTCTACTGGCCTTACATTCAAGGGGACTTGCGTGACCCGCTCGGCCCGCTCGACCGTGTTAAGGTTCGCGCAGACCGCGTCTTTGGTTTGGGCCTCATGTTGGACTGGGACATTTTCGAACTGCTCGGCGGCGAGCGTCCCGCTAACACGCGCTGGAACCTGGAAACGGACTACCTCTCTGAACGCGGACCTGCCCTTGGTACCATCTTCCAAAGTCAGGGCCAAAATCTTTTCGGTATCCCGGGGAGATATCAGACCGAAATCCACCTCTGGCACATTTATGACACGGGCACCGACCGACTCGGTGGGATTCGCACCTTCACACCACCAACGCCCTGGCGCGGTCGCGACACCATCCGCCATCGCCAGGAACTCGGCGAGGACTGGTTATTCTTAGGCCAATTCTCCTGGCTCAGCGACCGTAACTTCCTCGAACAATTCTTCAAGCGGGAATTCGACGAAGGCATCAACCAGGAAACGTTCGCCTATCTGAAATGGCAACGCGATGACTTGGCCGCCAGCTTGCTCGTTCAACCCCACCTGCGGGCCTGGGTCAACGAAACTGCGTGGTTACCGCGGGGCGATTTCTTCATCCTCGGCCAGGATTTCCTGGAAACGTTCACCTGGTTCTCCCGTGCGAGTGCCGGCTATGCCATCTTCTCCCCAAGCGATGACATTCCGCCGGGTTATCACCTGGTACCGATTCCTGGGGAATTCCTGCGGTTCCGACCGCTGCCGCCGTCGGCCGACTTTCCCCATTACGGACGCCGCGAACTGGCCCGCTTCGACTGGTGGAACGAACTCGATTGGCCGTTCCAGTTGGGACCGTTCAAAATCGTTCCTTATGGCTTGTTTGACGCCACATGGTACCAGGAAACGGAAACCGACCCCGACGGAGCCGCCCGCATTTATTACGGCGGTGGGGCACGAGCGAGCTTACCGCTATCCCGTATCTATCCTGAGGTCAGCAGCGTGCTGTGGAATCTCAACGGCATCGCCCATAAGTTGGTGTTCTGGACCGACTATCGCTACGTCCGCTCCGACCAGAACTTCCGCGAACTGATCCTGCTCGACCGGCTCGACGATGACGCCACCGACCAGGCGCGCCGCGATCTCCGCACCTATTTCCTCACCTTCTTCCCGCCGGGTTCGCGCGAGTTTTTCCTCGCCACTTCCCCCTTTTTCGACCCGCAACTCTACGCCTTGCGTCGGGGATTTGAGTATAGCCCGGAAACGCTCGACGACATCCAATTTCTCCGCTTTGGTCTGGATCAGCGTTGGCAGACCAAACGCGGTTTCCCCGGCCAACAGCATATTGTGGACTGGATGACATTGAATCTGCGGGCCACCTACTTCCCCGACCCGAATCGCGATAATTTCGGACACAATTTCGCTTTCGTGGAGTATGACTACATTTGGCACCTTGGCGACCGCACTACGCTGGTCAGTAACGCCTGGGTCGAACCCTACGCTCGGGGTGCCCGCCTGTTCAGCCTCGGCATGTTTCTCGACCGCGGCGAACACATGTCGTTCTATCTCGGCTATCGCATGCTCGACCCAATCGGCTCCGACGCGGTCATCGCCAGCGCCAGCTACCAGCTCAATCCAAAGTGGGCGGTGACCTTAGCCACGACCTACGACTTCGGCATCGCCCAGAACCTCGGCCAATCGTTCATCATCACGCGCACGGGCACCGATCTGCGGGTGAGCCTGGGCCTGACATACAACCCGCTGACGAACAATTTCGGTGTCTCATTCACCATCCTGCCCACACTCGCCCCACCCCGCCTCCAACCCATCCCCCTCTCCGGCCTGTAAGCACGTGTAGGGGTGAAATGCGAGAGCTTTTTGTACAACCCCTGGGAATCATTCCGCGGATTACGCGCATGGACGCAGATTAGTGGTGTTTAGACCATATACCAGCTTTAGCCACAGGGTACCCGGATTAGGAGGAGACATCGCGACATTAGGTCTGGCGAATATGCAAGGCTCCCCCCAGGTTTGTACGCAAACCCCTCGATGGCTGCCGGCTGGCTCACTGAGAATCGATCTGCTCTGCGTCTATCTGTGTAACCTGCGGTGGAGAAGACCTGGCTTGCAACGGCCCAATCAATATGGTGTAGTCCTCTTACTAAGGAGTTCGCCAAGGGCAAAGGGGGTTACTTAGTGACCACATGGGATAGTTTCTCAGGAACCAAACCGCAGGTTATTCGGATGAACGCAGATAACTCTTAAGCTGCGGGTCGGATACCTGGTTTACATGGCGTTGGTTTGTCCTGGGCGGGCTCCAAGGGGGATTACGTCTTAGGGTGGGGAAGTGCAGAAGGTATGGTCGTTGGGACGGGGCAGGGGGGAGGATTCTGTCGCGCGGTGGTGCCACACGGGGCAGGGTTTGTAAGCTAACTGGGAAGTTCGAGGCAGTCTGTGGTAAATCCATGGGATCGCCTCGACCTGCGGCTGAGAAATGTGAAACCATCGAAGGCAGAGTGCCGACGAAAGGGGGTGCAGTATGGCACGCGGTGCGCGACCGACGAGGCGTGAAGTGTTGAAACAGGCCGCTGCGGTGAGCCTAGCGGGATTGGTTGGTGGCTCGGTGCAGTTTGCTCCTGCCCAGTCGGAGTTGATTCGCGCGGAGAACGAAAAGCCGGGCACCACCGACTGGATGCTGACGAATACGCGAGTGGACCCGGCGACCAAGTATCGCTGTCCCTGGATTGAGGGCTTCGTTTCGCATACCAGCATTCGTGCGGGAGAGAAGTTGGCCATCTTTGTGAGCACCAATCCGCCCTCGCCGTTTGTCATTGATATTTACCGCATGGGCTACTATGGCGGTAAAGGTGGTCGGCACATGCTGCGTTTGGGCACGTTCCAGGGACAGACGCAGCCTGAGCCGGAAATCGGCGAGGAACGACTACGCGAATGCCAGTGGGAACCGTGCACGACTCTTACCATTCCCAAAGACTGGCCGAGTGGCGTCTATCTGGGCAAACTCACGGCGGAGCGGGACAAATTGCAGAGTTATATCATCTTCATTGTCCGCGATGAGCGCCGCTGCGATTTTCTGTTCCAGTGTAGTGACACCACCTGGAGCGCGTATAACCGTTGGCCGAGCCAATGGTCGCTTTACGACGACGGGAAGAAGGTCTGGTATTGGGGACCGAATGTGCGGGTCAGTTGGGATCGGCCTTACGGTAAGTATTGCCAGATTTTCGACGCACCGCTGTCGCAAGGTTCGGGTGAGTTTCTGCTGTGGGAGTTTCCGTTGGCGTTCTGGATGGAAAAGGAGGGGTACGACGTTTCTTATATCAGCAATGTGGACACGCATCGTGATCCCCAGGGGTTGCTGCGGGCGAAAGCGTTTTTATCCGTGGGTCATGACGAGTATTGGTCGCTGGAGATGTTCCGCAATGTGGAGTCCGCAATCCAGAAGGGGCTGAACGTGGCGTTCTTAAGCGGTAACACTTGCTATGGGCGGATCGAGTTTTACCCAAGCTCGCGAGGTGTTCCGTTGCGGGTGTTTGCTCGTGTGGGCATCTTTGGGCCTGCCAGCGAGGGGGAACTGAAGGGTTGGCCTGAGATGAAGCGGTTCAGGTATTTCGAGCCAGACGCACGGTTCCTGATGGGAGCGGCGAGCGTTTGGCCTATCACGGGCGGAGCCGATTGGATTTGCGTGAATGAGAAACACTGGCTGTTCGAGGGCACAGGTATGAAAAACGGCGACGCGATTCCCGGCTTGGTGGGCTGGGAGTTTCACGGGAATCCTGCGCCGATTCCCGGCTTGGAGGTAGTGGCTCGCGGTAAACTACTGAGTCGGAAGTCAGAGGGAGAGTACACGGCGACGATTTATCCGGGCCCCAAAGGGAACTTCGTGTTTAATGCCGCGACCATCTGGTGGTCCGAAGGCCTCAGCTCTCCACCGGGACATCTGCTTCCTGCGGCCCATGGCGCAAAACCGCAGGGCCCTGATCCGCGGGTGCAGCGCATCACACGCAACCTGTTCGAGCGTTTCCGCCAATCATCGGGTCCCAGCAACGGGTAAGCTGTAATACAGTGCCAAGGTCTGGCCCCTCTTGAAGAGACACAAAACGAGGCATAGACTTTTTGCCGATAGCTAATATGCTAACGATACTCCAGAAACCAGCGCCTTTGGAATGAGCTGGTGACGAGTGCAGCCAAACGAGTCTTGACAAGCTGTCGGCTCACAGGAAACTAATCCTCGCCGCCAAATAACCACTCATTCCTGGGCTAGCCAGTCAGGAAAGGATCGAAACTCTATGACCCATGTCGTCTGCGCACCGTGCTGGGATTGCAAATATACTGATTGCGTGGTCGTCTGCCCGGTGGAATGCTTCTGGCAGGACGACATGATGCTGTATATTGACCCTGTGGATTGCATTGATTGCGAAGCCTGCGTGCCGGAGTGTCCCGTGCAGGCGATCTACGCCGAGGCCAATGTGCCCAGTGAGTGGCAGGAATACATTCAACGGAACGCGGAGCGTTCGGCGGCGTTGAAGGCGGCCAACGAAGGCCACATCACGCAGAAGCAAGACCCCAAGGAAGGCCCGGAATGTAAAAAGAAGGGCTAACCACGATTCGCCAAGGCCTAACGCCTTTCCTGTTGGTCTACGCACAATTCGCAGACCAGGGGCACGCCATGACCTATAGGGTTTGTCCCCCGGGTTAGGATTGCACACGGATGCCATGGCGTTTTGTACCAAGGATTTCTTTCTTCAGGACGAGATGATGTTATACACTGACGCCGAGGAATGTATTGACTGCGACGTGCGCGTAGTTGCATGTCCTGTGCGTGCGATTTCCTCGGAGACTGGAGTACCGAGCTAATGGCTGCGTTACATCCAGTGGAATGCGGGGCGTTCGGCGGCGTTGAAGGAAGCGCAACCAGGACAGATCACGCAAAAACAGACTCCGAAAGAAGGGCCCGAGTGGAAGCGTGCCCAATAAGTAGCTCAGGAGCTTGTCGGCTCGCGGATGGGGAAGACGTCTTCGAGCGGCACTTCCCATTGTCCGATGCCCACACGCACCAGCACAGTGGCCTTACGTGAGTCAACGCGAACGACTTCTCCTTGTTCGCGAAGCGAGCCGACGCGCACGCGGTCGCCGGGCTGTAAACGAGCGCGGGCCTCTTTGAGGGCTTGTTGTTCCGCCGATGCCCGTTCCAATTCGGCGAGTCGGCGTTCGAGTTCGGCCCGGCGTTGTTCGGCTTCGAGCTGGGCTTGCAGCGCTTGCGCTTTCGCCGCTTCCGCTTCCTGGCGCGCCTCAGCGAGCCGACGTAATTCGGGTAAACGACGTTTTCGCTTGAGCCAGTGCCAGGCGCGGCGGAGTATCCGTCGGGGTACGCCCAAACTGCGAGCGATCTGTAAAGCACAACTCATCCCGAATTGGCCAATGAGTAAACGATAAGTGGGCAGGAGCGTTTTCGGATCAAATTCGACAGCGGCGTTCTGAGCGCGGGGGTGAGC
>JANWVZ010000088.1 GCA_025056555.1 Gemmatales bacterium
TGGAGCTTAATGGCCGCTAATGTGTTTGTCTTTATCCTCCAGGTGCAAAATCCTGAGATCACGTATAAGTTCAGCATGGTGCCGCATGAGATTATTACTGGAGAGGATATTACGCAACCCGTGGATTTAGCCGATGGAACTCCCGGCTTGGGGCGCTTAGGGAACCCTCAGGGAATCATTATTCCGCATGCCCCGACGCCGATCAGCGTCTATATCACGTTATTGACGAGCATGTTTCTGCATGGCAGTTTAGTGCACCTGCTTGGTAACCTGCTGTTCTTGTGGATATTTGGGGATAACTTAGAGGATGCCCTGGGGCGCATCCGCTACTTAGTTTTTTATATCCTCAGTGGTCTGATCGCGGATGTCGCTCATATTCTAGTCAGCCAGGATCCCCCTGCGCGCTATATTCCGACGCTGGGCGCCAGCGGAGCGATTTCGGGTGTGTTAGGAGGCTATATTTACCTGTTTCCCCGCAGTCAGGTCACTGGTATCTTATTGCGGGTGCTGGTAACGATACCTGCGGCGTATGCGCTAGGTATCTGGTTTATCTTCCAACTCATCATGGCCATCTTCGATCAGGGAGGCGGGGTAGCTTATATGGCCCACATTGGAGGATTTGTCGGCGGTTTGTTGCTGGCGATCCTGATGGGCGTGCGGCCGGATTTTGCGGGCACCTACTCCAGCTTCTATAGCGTGACGCCGGGTCGGCATTCCTGGTCAGGTCGTTTGCCGAGCCGATTTCCCAACCGCTATAGCCAAAGCGGCTTCGGCCGCTAATTCAATACGCTATGGCGACCTGGAGATTATTCTGGCATGAGGAAGTGCCGACGCATTTGCGAGGAGGTATCTGGAGTCTGGGGAACTTCGACGGCGTCCATCGGGGCCATCAGGCCTTACTGAGCCGCGTCGTCGCCCATGCGCGCCGGCTGGGACGACCTGCCGTCGCGCTAACCTTCGACCCGCATCCGTGGCGGTTCCTGCGTCCCGATTGGAACGAGCCTCCACTGGTTACGCTGGCAGAGCGCTTGCAGCGCATGCTCGCCTGCGGGCTTGATCATGTCGTCGTTTGCCAGACCGAGCCGAGTTTATTACGTTTGGAGGCGGAGCAGTTTCTGGAAGAGGTTCTGGCTCAGCGTTGGCAGGTCGCGGGGTTGGTCGAAGGCCCGACGTTTACTTTCGGTCATCAGCGGCGGGGTAACATCGAGACGCTGGTGCGCTGGTGTGCCCGTCGTAATCTCCTGGCCGACGTGGTTCCGCCGGTAACGCTGGACGGCATCACAGTATCGAGCACACGGATTCGCCAGGCGTTGCTGGGGGGCGACGTAGCCGCAGCGGCGCGGATGTTAGGCCGACCTTATGCGATTCGTGGCCGCATCGGAACGGGCGAAGGGCGCGGTCGCGGATTGGGATTTCCTACGGCCAATCTGGCAGACGTTGCGACCCTGCTGCCGAGCGACGGCGTATATGCGGGCGCCGTCTGCTGGCGGGGCAAAAGCTACCCCGCGGCGATTCACATCGGGGCGAATCCCACGTTTGCCGACACCCTCCGCAAAATCGAAGTGTTCCTGCTCGGCTTTCAGGGGGAGCTTTACGGCGCCCACTTGACCGTGCATTTCCTGGCGCGGTTACGAGAAGTACGCACGTTTCCCCAGCCGCAGGCCCTTCAAGCGCAAATTGCCGCGGACGTGGAGCGGACGCAGCAAATTTTCTCGCAATGGCAAGCCACGCCCGACTGGCCGAAGGGATCCGAGGCAACAGCCCTCAGCGAATAAGGAGCAGATCATGGCCAAGACGCAGCGCTGGTTGCTGACGGACGTGTCAGCGGACTTATGGACGGAGCGCTTCCACGTCAGTTCGGGCGATCGGGCGGACGTGGCGTTTCCCCATTCGTGGTTCATCAGCAAACGTACCCTCCGCGGCGGCAAACGCGATGGGGTGGAGCTATTAGAGGTGCACAACGGGGTCCTGACTTTGAGCGTGCTGCCGACACGCGGCATGGGCCTGTGGCGTGGCGAATACCGGGGTTGGCGCCTCGGTTGGCAAGCGCCCGTGCGCGGGCCTGTGCATCCTCAATGGGTTCAGCTGCTCGATCGCGGTGGACTCGGTTGGCTCGACGGGTTCGACGAGTGGATTTGCCGATGTGGACTACACTCGAACGGTCCCCCCGGACACGACCCGCAGCCGAACGAGTTCTTACCTCTGCACGGCCGCATCGCTAATCAGCCCGCGCACTACCTGGCGGTCGAAGTCCAGAGTGAGCCACCGTTTCTGCTCAGCGTCACCGGACGCGTCCAGGAGTCCACCTTGTTCTTCAGCCATCTGGAGCTGCGAAGTACTTTTCGCACGCCCCTGGGAGCTAACTGGTTCGAGATTGAAGACGAGATCATCAATCTCAGCACGAAGTCCGCCGAATTGGAATTACTCTATCACTGCAATTTCGGTCCGCCGTTCCTGGAAAACGGTAGCCGTGTGGTCGCTCCGATACGCGAATTGGCCCCGCGCAATGCTCGCGCCGCTGAGGGTATAGATAATTGGGACAAGTATCTCGGACCAACCCCCGGCTTCGTCGAACAAGTCTATTTTGCCGATCTGGCCACCAATGCTGTGGGTATGACCTTGGCGCTGCTGCATAATGCCGCGCAGGATAAAGGCGTTGTCCTCCGCTGGCTCAAGGCGCAGTTGCCTCATTTCATCGTGTGGAAAAATACGGCCGCGGTCGAAGACGGTTACGTAACGGGCTTGGAACCTGCGACCAACTTGCCCAACTTCAAAGCCTTCGAGCGGGAACAGGGCCGCGTCATCAGCCTACCGCCCCACGGCCAATATCGCGCCGTTTTGCGCATCGAAGTGCTGGATCGCCGGGAATCGGTACAAGCAGTGCTAGGGGAAATCGCCCAACTTACACCGACCCCCGCCGTGGTACATCGCCAGCCGCATCCCACCTGGTGCCAACCCGCCAGCTAAGGCCCCAAGTATCGGAGTGACCTAACGGAAAACGTCCCTCAGCTTCCCTAACAACCATCATCCTTGCGCTCATCCCGCAAAGAGCCAGTGAAGGTGATCCATACGAAGTTCCCAGCGTGTAATTATTCCCTGCGTCCACCCGTGTAATCCGCTGTTGTAAGAAACGCGTTCCGTGCGCCGAGAGGATGAGGCACCTCACACGATTCGATCGCGCAGTTTCAAGCAGTGATGGAGCCGACTGCCAGCCAATCGATCCATTAGACAGCAGATTACGCGGATTATCGCGAAGGGATGCAGACGCATGCGCGACAACGCCGGACAATTTGGGAAGTAAATTCCTGCGCTGGCGCAGTGCCCGTTCTGGCCTGCCCCAGTTCCATTCGCGCTTCCTGCCGCCAATACGAGGCGGGCAATGCCAAATGACACGCTCCCGGCCCGCCATGGCTCTCGGCGCCAGCTGCGAGAAGATTTGCTGGGAGAAGTAACTAATAATTGGGATGCAATAAGTGGCACAATAAGCGATAATCGCTATCAGGCGGGCATGGCTGAAGGAAATACGCGACAATTGCGATGCGACAAGTAGTACAATAGCCGACCCCACCGAAGGGCACCAGCACAGATTCTGTCCCTTTAAAGATAGCTGTTATGATCAAACCCCCGCTGGCCTGAAAAGATGACCATGTGGATTATGTTACAAATACACTCGCATAAGTGTCTGAAATGGTTGCGTTTGGAGAAGATTACTATGTTGATTATGTTACAAAAAGGGTCGTTAATAGAGCAAGGGCAAAGGCACTTTCAAAAATTGCAAAAATTGCAAATTTGCCGTCGGTTTTGCCTTGAAAAATTCGCAACATGCCCCCCGCCGAAGGCAGCGGTTCGATTTTTCCGTAAGTATTGTTGGGCAAAGCACTTACGGAAAGCCGCCATGTCGCCCTACATTGGCCGATGAGCGGGAAACCGCCCGATCTCAGAAATTTGCGGATTCTTAAATTTGCCGTGGGGGGTAACCGGTTGGCCCGGTATGGGCTGGGCGAGTGGTCATCGGACGGTATCGTCGGCAGTGCCCGAACCAGGAGACTGGTCGAAGCGGCTGGTTGCACCGTGGTATCGTTAGCACATCGTCGGGAGCGCCCAACCGAAGTGCGGTCGCGGGGCACGTGGCAACATCGGGCGAGATACATTAGCGGGGCACGGTTAGTTAGGTTCTCGTGAATCGTCTCAGCAGTCGTACAATGTCTTGGTAAGCTCGAAACCGCCCACCTGCATGAACCTGCCTGGGACCAATAAACGGAGGCCCACCGATGCTGCGAATCAGTATGAGGTTTGCGAAGCTCTGGCTGTTGCTGACGGCGAGTTTGTGGCTCGCGGTATTGACCGTTCCCCTGGTAGCTCGCGACGCCCGCACGGTCGAGAGCCGCATTTTGGAGGACTTGAAGTACCTGGCGGGCGACCAATGCGAAGGCCGCGGCATTTACACCCAGGGGATCAATCGCGCCGCAGATTACCTGGCGGCGGAGCTGAAGAAATTGGGCCTGAAGCCCATCAGTGCGGAGACGGGTTATTTCCAGCCGTTTCGCATCGTCGGCCAAGCCAAGTTAGGTAAGACGCACCACTTGGTGTTGCACGGCCCGCAAGGGCAGCGTATCACACTCGAGCCTGGTAAACATTACCAAGTGGTGGCGTTTGGCAGTTCAGGTCAAGTGAAGGCGCCTGTCGTGTTTGCGGGCTTCGGCATCATTTCCAACGAGCCGGCGTGGGATGACTTTGCTGGTTTGGATGTTGCGGGCAAAGTGGTGATTGTGCTGCGGCGGTTGCCTCGTATGGGCCATGCGGAGGCGCCGATTTTCGTGGGCGGAGGCGACCATCCTGCTGCTGCGTTGCAGAACAAGGCGGCGAATGCTGCTCTGCGTAAGGCCGCAGCCGTGATCTTCGTCAACGATGCGGACCTGGCGGCGCAGAATAAGGATGAGTTGATGCCTTTTGATTACACAGCCCAGAGCCGCGAACCTGTTCAGGTGCCGATGGTGCATATCAAGCGGGCGATAGTGGATATGATGCTAGCCGCGGCAGGCACCGACCTGAAGACGTTAGAGGCCACAATATCCCGCGAAGCACGGCCCAAGTCGCTGGCCGTTCCGGGTTGGCGGGTCGAGCTCCAGGTGGAAATCGCACGCGAATATATCTCGTTGAAAAACGTGATTGGCGTCCTGGAGGGGAAGGGGCCGCTCGCCGATGAGACCGTGATTATCGGAGCACATTACGATCACCTCGGTTATGGGGAACGGGGCAGCTTGGCTCGAGGGGTCAAGGCGATTCATTACGGTGCGGATGATAACGCTTCCGGAACGACAGCCGTATTGGAACTGGCACGGCGATTTGCCGAGATGCCGGATCGTCAGGGTCGTCGGCTCGTGTTCATTTTCTTTTCGGGCGAAGAACAGGGTTTGCTTGGTTCGCGGCATTACTGCAACCAACCAGTGTTTCCGTTGGAGAAAACGGCGGTCATGGTGAATTTCGACATGGTCGGTCGGCTGCGCGACGACAAGCTCACGGTGTACGGCACAGGGACGGCCAAAGGGTTCGACAAGCTCATAGACGAGTTGGGTAAGAAGCACGGTTTCCAGATCAGCAAGGTGGCAACGGGATTCGGGCCGAGCGACCACGCGGCGTTTTACGGGCGCAAGATTCCCGTCTTCCATTTCTTTACGGGCACGCATCCGCAGTACCATCGCCCGACGGACACGGTGGAGACCATCAACGTAGCGGGGATTCGCCGTATCGCAGATATGGGCGAGGAGCTGATTGCCCATCTGGCGATGGTGCAACCGCGGCCTGAGTACGTCGCGGTGGCGCCACCAGCAAAGCCGGGAGTAACGCCCGCGCGGGGCCCGCGCTTGGGCATCATGCCGAATTACGAGGACACGAAAGAAGGTGTGTTAGTCGAGGATGTATTGCCCGACGGCCCAGCGGCGAAGGCGGGGATTCAACGCGGCGACCGTATCGTCGAGATCGCGGGCAAGCCAGTGAACAATCTGACGGCTTATATGGCTGTCATGGCCGGCTTGAAAGCAGGTGACAAAACTGAGATCACCGTGCTCCGCGGCGAAAAACGGCTCAAGCTGCAAGTTGAATTGCGCTGACAGCTTCGCTCCTCGCGGACTTTCCCATAGCGAAGGAACGACAGGCCTATCGTTATTTTCATAAAGACGTAGCCCAGGCTTCACTCGGCGCAGACTTTCCCATCGCGAAGTAGCGCTTGCTGGACGCACTGTTTCTCCTCAAGAAATGGAGAAGTTGGGCAGGGCTTATCGTTCAGGCTGCTCCTGCGGCGCATGAACGACGTCCTCGTCTCCCCTGAGACCATTTTGTCTCTGCCAGAATCAGGCGAACGTGGCACAATAACTACGGAGTGCTTTTCTGCTGGTCCGCCTGGATACGGGTGGCTGGTTGAGCTTAATCTCCCCATTGCGGGGACATCGGCTGAAGAATAGACGTGAGAACCACTGTCCAGCGAAGCCTGCCTCAGTCCTGATTTTCGCTAAGTCATGCCGAGTCAACTGGTCATGGTATAGATTTCAGGGAAAACGCTCCATCCCGGGCGCATGAACTTAGTAATCACGGACAGCCAACTCGGTGATGAACAAAGAAACTGCTTGGGAGGAACATGGGCCATGTGGATCGGTAAACTGATGCAACGGTCGGGCTGGCGCATCACGTTGGTGTTTCTGGGAATAGTGGGTTGGGGATGGCGTGGGCCTGTGCCGGTGGATTTGACGGCTCAAAATCCCTCTCGGGTGCCGGAGGCGATACCAGTTGTCACCGACCTGGTCAGTATTGCTGAGCGGTTCCAATTGGTAGCCAGGAAGGTGTGTCCCTGCGTGGTTTACGTGGAGGCTAAACGGGGCACTGGTGAGCGTGGCAATGAAGAAGAATCAGGTTCAGGGGTGCTGGTGCGTTTGCCGGGACGCCCAGAAGTATTCGTGTTGACCAATCATCATGTGGTGGCTGGGGCCAGCAAGGATAACGTGGTGGTGCACCTGGCCGACAGGCGTGTCCTTCGGCCGATACGCCTCTGGGGAGATAGTGAGTCCGATGTGGCAGTCCTTTCGTTAGGTGAGCGAACTGGCATACCGACGGCGACCTTGGGCGATAGCGACCGCATGGAAGTGGGCATGTGGGTGTTGGCTATTGGCAGTCCGTTTGGACTCAATCAGACGGTTACCCACGGGATCATCAGCGCACGGAATCGGGGTCAGGTCAGCCTGGGACAGGGTATCCGCATCAAGGAATTTCTGCAAACTGATGCGTCCATCAATCCGGGTTCCAGCGGCGGGCCGCTGGTGAATCTGAACGGGGAAGTGATCGGTATCAACACTGCCATTGCTTCGCCGAGTGGTTCCAGTAGCGGAGTGGCCTTCAGCATTCCGAGTAACTTCTTCCGCCGCATCGCGCTCGAATTGTTGGAAAAAGGTCGAGTGGTTCGCGGGGCGCTCGGTGTCCAGGTCGCCAGTACGGTGGAGCCTGAGGAAGCATTACGTCTGGGCCTGGAACGCACCGATGGCGCGCGGGTCGAAGCGGTCATGCCTGGGACGCCGGCGGAAAAAGCTGGGCTGCGCCCCGGCGACATTATCCTGGAACTCAATGGCATAGGCATCGAACATGGTAACCATTTCATCAATCTTGTCAGTGATACGCCGCCGGGCACGGAAATTTCGTTAACCCTTTGGCGCGCCGGTCAACGCGTTCAGCTGCGAGCTATGGTGGCGGATTGGGAGACGCTGAAGCAGCAATGGCAGCCGGGACGTGTCAGCTGGCGGTGATTGTTGCGACTAACGCGTTTGCACGACCCGGAAAGAAAAATGGCGGAGCTTCTCGCATTCGGAGGTCGGCTCCGCCCTCACGGAATTTCCAGCTCGTGCAATCGGCAGGTTTACTCTTCTTCCTGTTGTTTTCGCAAGTAGATGAATAAGCCCACCAGTGCGACCAAGAGGACACCTACAATGACCATGTAAATCCAGAAGTTCTCCTGAATCCACTGCATGTTCGGTCTCCTTTTGTTGGAAGGCCCCAGGATGAACCTATGGAAGCAATGTATCGCTTCCGACCAGTGTGCCGCCTGATTTGTCTTAGTTTGTAGCCACCGTAAGGCGGAGTTTCAAGTAAGGCTCTGGAAAAAATTCAGCACTTGGCGGCTTGAATAATCGCTAAGAATTCTGAGGCTTTCAGGCTGGCGCCGCCGACCAGCACGCCATCTATGTCGGGCTGGGCCAGCAAGGAAGCGGCGTTGGCGGAATTGACGCTGCCACCATACAGAATCCGCAAAGTTTCGGCCAGTTTGCTGCCGAAATGCGCTCCTAACCAGGCGCGTACCCAGGCATGGACTTCCTGAGCTTGTTCGGGGGTCGCATTGACGCCCGTACCAATGGCCCAGACCGGCTCATAAGCGAGGACCACATGGGCCAGTTGCTCCGCTTTCAGCGCAGGTAAGCTGTCCTCCAGCTGGGCACGGACTATGGTCAAAGTCTGTCCCGCGTCGCGTTCGGATTTGGTTTCCCCGATGCACAGGATCACCTGCAGGCCGTGCTGCACCGCGGCCAGGAGTTTTCGACGGATGAATTCGTGCGATTCCCCGAGTCCGCGTCGGCGTTCGCTATGGCCCACAATGACCCAATGGCAGCCACAGTCTCGGAGCATTACCGGACTGACTTCCCCCGTAAAGGCCCCTTGCGGTTCGGGGTGAACGTTTTGCGCTCCAAGAGCGATACAGCTTTCGGAGAGCACTTCCCGCACGGGCAATAAATAGGGAAAGGGTGGGCAAATCGCGACGTCCACTGCTGTTTCTTGCCCGATAGCGGTAACGAGTTCCTGGGCCAAGCTGATGGCGGTTTGCCGCGTGGTGTGCATCTTCCAGTTGCCCGCCACAAACTTCTTGCGCATGGGCCTATACTCCAGCTAGCTGATCACTTTGCCCAGCAGTTCGGCGAGGCGTCGTAACTCGCGCATCAACTCCGCGTATTGAGAAGGCAATAACGCCTGAGGGCCGTCCGAAAGTGCTTTTTCCGGGGCACAGTGTACTTCGATGTGTACGCCATCCGCCCCTGCGGCCACGGCAGCTCGGGCCATCGAGGGAATCAAGTCGGGACGACCTGTTGCGTGGCTGGGATCCACAATAATCGGCAGGTGGCTTTGCCCTTTGACGTTGGGGACGGCGCTGAGGTCGAGTGTGTTACGGGTGGAATCCTCAAAGGTGCGCACCCCGCGTTCGCAGAGAACCACCTGCTGGTTGCCCTCCGAAAGAATATATTCTGCCGAGAGCAACAAGTCTTTGACTGTGGCGCTCATGCCACGTTTCAGGAGGACTGGTTTCTGAGTACGTCCCACTTCGCGGAGCAGGTCGAAATTCTGCATGTTGCGTGCGCCAATCTGGAACATGTCCGCGTAGCGGTTAACCAGTTCGACCTGACGTGGATCCATGACTTCGGTAACGACGGGCATGTCGTACTTCTGGCCGATGTCGTGAAGAATGCGCAGGCCAACCTCGCCCAGACCCTGGAAACTATACGGACTGGTACGCGGCTTGAACGCGCCGCCTCGCAGGATATTTGCTCCCGCAGCCTTGACGGCAGCGGCTATCGTGTCGAGGATTTCGTAGTTCTCAACGGCGCACGGCCCGGCAATCATGGCGAGCGAGCCGCCACCGATTCTTACCCGACCCACCTGGATGACAGTATCGCTTTTCTTAAATTCACGGCTCGCCAGTTTAAACGGCTTCAGAATCGGCAACACTTGCTCGACGCCGGGGAGCGCGGCCAATGGTTGCGCCTGCAGTTTTTGCTCGTCACCAATGACACCGACAATCGTGCGGTGCTCGCCACGACTCACATGCGGGCGCAGCCCCCATTCTTCAATTCGCTTCAGAATATGCTCCAGGTCGCTTTGGGTGGCTTCAGGTTTGAGTACGATAATCATGACGCCAAAGCCTCTCTCCGTTTGCCATAGTCAGCTTCCCGAATAATTTCGACCACCAAGGCTTACCAAGAAGCTCGATGAGGTTGTTCGTCGGTTTATCCTATGATTTCGGCAAGAAGTCCTGCGTGCTGGTTCGTCGCCCTGGCCCCACTTCCTGTCCTGCTGGCGCTGGTGGATTCTGAGATTCGATTTGTCTGGGTATTGGCTACCACGCTCAAAATCGTGGGAAGGAAACTCCAGTCTTCGCGCTGACGAACCGTTACCTCCCAAGGTAAAGGAAGTGTATATCGCGGCAGTCCCTTGTCAACGGGTTGGCCGAGCAGTGCACTAGCGGGCAGTGAAGCCGCCGTCCACCAGCAGGACTTGTCCCGTAATGTAACTACCCGCGTCGCTAGCCAACAGTAACACGGGGCCGATCAGTTCTTCGGGTTCGCCCCAGCGGCCCAGGTTGGTGCGTTCGCTGAAGCGCTGGCGTTGTTCTTCAGTGAGCAGCCGCGCAGGAAGTTCGGTCAGGAATGGCCCTGGCGCGATGCAGTTCACGGTGATCCCATAGGCACCTAACTCCGCGGATTGCGCTCGGCACAATCCGTGTAAGGCCGCTTTGGTCGCGGAGTAGGCACTACGGCCGGGTATCGAGATCACCCCCATGATACTGGAGATGTGGATGATACGACCCCAGCGCCGTTCTTTCATTTGGGGTACCAGGGCACGTGTCAAACGCATGATCGAGGTCAGGTTCAGTTCGAGTAGATAATCCCAGTCCGCGTCGCGGATTTCTTCGGTGATTTGCGGGATGTTGGAACCGGCGTTATTGATGAGGATGTCCACGCGGCCCATTTCTTCGAGGGCACGGCGTGCGAGACGGTCCACGTCGTCGCGGCGGGTCATATCGGCCACGACGGCTAAGCCGCGGTTCGGCTTGCCGGCGAGAATTTCGTCTAAGGCGCGATGCAGTTCGTCTTCATGTCGGCTGCTAATGACAATGTCGGCGCCTGCGTCTGCCAGGCCCTTGGCCATCGCTTTGCCCAATCCTTTGCTGCCACCGGTCACCAAGGCGACCTTGCCCCGCAAGTTGAACAGCGAATTGATCAGGTTCATGTCAGTTGCTCCGTGAGTGCGGTTTGCCAAGCGGCTTTGAGTTCGTCAAGGGAGGCATCTATGAGCCGATGGCGGCGCTGGCTGTCGAAAATGGTCAGTCGTGGCGCGTCGCTTACTGTGCCGAGGATGCACCAAGGCAGACCCGTAAAAAGTTCGCGGAAATCGGCCTCGGCCTCGGGTGGAATTTCCAAAAGAAAGCGACTGTTACTCTCGGAAAATAATATCACGTCGTCCGGCAAGTTTCCTTCGAGTACGGAAACTGACAGTCGCATGTCAGAGCCGTCGTCGCTACTTAGCGGCGCCGTGCTATAGCTGGGAAGCGCAATATCGGCGCCGAAACCGCCTGCGAAACACATCTCGGCCAGGGCCACGGCTAAGCCACCTTCGCTCAGGTCGTGGCAGGCACGGACGTAGCCGCGTTGGATGGCCTGATGAACTGCGGCGACGATCCTCGGTGCCAGCGAGAAATCCACAGTAGGCACGCGCTGCCAAGCCGAGAGTTGATCGTTCCCAGTGGTCTGTATCGGCATGCGGCCGGCATTGTTCAGGATCAGTTGATAATGGGAACCGGCTAACTCGGCACGGGTAACGCCGACCAGCACGATCAAGTTCCACGGTCGCTTGAAGTCCATGCTCACACATCGTCGCACATCTGCGACCATTCCCAGGGCGCTGATGAGCAACGTGGGCGGAATGACATAGTGGATATCGCCACTGTGAAATTCGTTGTTGAGGCTATCCTTACCACTGATGAAAGGTGTGTTGAAGGCCAAGGCTGCGTCTCGGCATCCTTCGGCCGCGCGGACTAGAGCGCCGAGGAGGTCAGCGCGATCGGTGTTACCCCAGCAGAAATTGTCCAGGAGAGCAATGCGCTGGGGATCGGCTCCCACAGCGACGACGTTACGAACAGCTTCATCCACGGCGCTGGCAGCCATCCAGTAGGGGTCGTAATCGCCGTAGCACGGATTGATGCCGCAACCCAGGGCCAAGCCGCGAAACGAACCGCGAACGGGCGCTATGACGGCAGCATCGCCGGGCCCATCATGAGCTACACCGACCAGCGGCTTGAGCACACTCGTGCCTTGCACCTCGTGGTCGTATTGTCGAATAATCCATTCTTTACTGGCTACATTATAACTCCGCAAAATCCCTAACAGCACGGGTGTCCAATCTTGGGGCGCTGAACGCGACTCAGTTTTGCTGTGGCTCGATGGCACTACCTCGACGGTTGGCGATTCCCCAGGCAACAAAGACTCTGCTTGAGTCCCGCAAACGTCGTTTTGCTCGGAGGAGCCAGTTTGGTGCGTCGGGCACATCGTCTGCATTTGGCCCGGTGGCGATGATGCTGGGAACCAAGTGGCATGGCGAACAATTTTCGGTCGGCCATCGTGGAGAAAGTGGAGGTCTAATTCGCCGACGAGTTGGCCTTCGTAGTAGAGCCGTAAGTAACCTGTCGCCTCGAACTGGCCCAGCACAGCAGCCTCGACGTCCTCCGCGACACAAAGCGCCTGCAATTCGGGCCAAGCTGAAGGCGGAACGGCCAAGATCATCCGCTCCTGCGATTCGGAAATCCAGATCTCCGTGTAGGACAATCCCTGATATTTCAACGGTGCTCGGTCCAGATGGACGCTGGCCCCTAGTTCCGCAGCCATTTCGCCGATGGCACTGGAGAAACCGCCCGCGCCGCAATCGGTGATGGCGTGATATAGACCGCGGTCACGAGCTGCCAATAACACGTCGAGCATTTTCTTTTCCGTGATGGCATTACCGATTTGCACGGCGCTGGATGAGATGGTCTCGGATTGCTCTGTCAGCTCCAGGGAGGAAAAAGTGGCGCCGTGAATGCCATCGCGTCCCGTGCGTCCGCCGAGCACGATAATGAGGTCGCCGGGCTGCGGACGTTTGTGTTCCAACCCCACAGGAATCAGCCCCACAGTACCGCAGAAAACCAAAGGATTGGCCAGATAACGCGGGTCGAAACACACGGCTCCCGCCACAGTGGGGATGCCCATGCGGTTTCCGTAATCGCGCACCCCCGCCACCACGCCCCGCAATGTTCGGCGTGGATGCAGCACACCCGCGGGGACCTCCGCTTCGGGCCAATCCGGCGGAGCGAAGCAGAACACGTCGGTATTCGCGATGGGTTTTCCCCCGAGCCCTGTGCCGAGCACATCGCGAATCACTCCGCCGAGGCCCGTGTTAGCGCCGCCGTAGGGTTCGATAGCCGAGGGGTGATTGTGCGTTTCCACTTTGAAGCAGACGTGATAGCGTTCATCGAAACGGACAATCCCCGCATTATCGCGAAACACACTAACGCACCAATCATCGGGCCCTAAGCGTTGGCGGATCGTCTCCGTAGCCGCGAAGATGGTGTCGCGGAGCAAGTTGTCATAGTGTCGCGAGCCATCAACGCCCACGTATTGGATGGCGCTTTTGAATGTCTTATGCGAACAGTGTTCCGACCAGGTTTGGGCCAAAGTTTCCAATTCAATATCCGTGGGTTCGCGGCCGAGCTGACGATAATACTGTTGAATCGTCCGCATCTCTTCCAAACTGAGCGCCAGTTGGCCCTCGCGACTGATGCGAAGCAATTCTTCGTCGCTGGCCTGGCGTAACGGCACTTCCACACGTTGTAACCGATACACACGTCCCAAGGCGCGCCAAACCGATTCCGGCAGCGGACCAAGGTACCATTCTTCGATAACCTCGTTAGCCAGAATTTTCCGCGCGATACGGTCGAGTAGCGACTGCTCGAGCCTTTCGGCAAAGATGTAACGACGGCCCGTGCGTAACACGCGAATGTGAGATAACCCCAAGTCCCGCGCCGCCAGCGTCACGCTCTCAACCACGGGATCCATGACGTCAGGCCGCGGCAAGACCGTGACAATAGTCGCTTCTCGTGCAGGTAATACTTGTCGCTCATTCTCCTCGGCGCCCGCTCGCTTCAGGATCCCGTCCAAAGGTAATCGCGCACCCGCAGGTACGATGGCATAACGCTCTAACACGGCGTCGGTGAGCAGCGCCATCGCCAACATTCCCACGCTACAGGGAGACGATTCCTCACTAATCGCAAGATAAACCCGTGCTGTGCACAGCAACGTGGCTTGGACGTTCCACTCCTGCAATTCCTGGGTAATGCGGGGATGTTCCGCGTCGGGTTCGACAGGATAGATCGCGATTTCCCACAGCATAGACGGGCGTCTGATCGAGCAGTTTCAGGCAGTGTTAAGAGAATCGCGGCGCGCTTTTCCCTCCGCCAATAAACGAAAGAGCTTTTCCCTGTCCTCGTGTTGTAGAGCGTGACGGAATTGTTCCAAGCGGTTTTCCAGTTGTTGCAGGGCGTCGAGCACCGCTTCGCGGTTGTGCAAAAATATAGGCGCCCAAATTTCTGGCAAGCTGGCGGCGATCCGCGTCGTGTCGCGGAACCCCGAAGCAGCAAAGTCGGCCCATTTGCCGGGCAAAATTCCCGCCAAGGCCGACGCCAAGAGATGCGGCAAATGACTGGTCAGGGCTA
>JANWVZ010000089.1 GCA_025056555.1 Gemmatales bacterium
TCGACACTGGCTTTATTAGTGTGCTGTCGGACTGCAGACCGCCTCCAGCTCCCGCGGCAACAGATTCATGCCTATACCTTGCCAGGCTTCGGCACCACTTCGCGGACCCTGAAAAACGCTTTGGCCCTGATGCAGGAGTTAGGCGTGCGGAGCACTTGTATAGATATTCGACCGCTCTGTTTTGAGGAACTCAAGGCATTAGGTCATCGGCCTTTTGGCATCGAGATAGCCAATAAGAGCTTAGACCAATTTATCCAGGCCTTGCGCCAGCTGCCACGAGAGCGGCGGCAGGATTTGGTATTTGAAAACGTCCAGGCACGGATGCGTATGAATCTTCTCATGAACGCCGGTTTTGTTGTGGGAACGGGCGACCTTTCGGAATCAGCTCTCGGATGGTGCACCTATGGTGGCGATCATATGAGCATGTATAACCCTAATGTGAGTATTCCAAAAACCTTAGTACGGTTCCTTGTGGAATGGGTGGCCCAGAACGAATTTTCTGGCACGGCGCGACAGATATTACTGGATATAGTAGCTACGATCATTTCACCGGAGTTGCTCCCTGTTACCGACGATGAATCCTGGGTCCAGGCTACCGAGGAAACGATAGGCCCGTATGAACTGCATGACTTTTTCCTCTATTATTTTCTGCGGTTCGGGTTCGGCCCCCGCAAGATTTATTATCTGGCCCGCCAGGCCACGTTTGCTCGGCAATACTCGCCCACGGAGCTTCACCGCTGGCTGGGCGTTTTCCTGCGCCGGTTTTTCGCCCATCAATATAAACGTTCGTGTTTACCCGATGGGCCGAAGGTAGGTACCGTGAGTTTATCCCCGCGAGGCGATTGGCGGATGCCCAGCGACGCCCAACTCACCACCTGGCTGGTCGAATGGCAGAGTCTAGCAGGGGACTTAGCAGACCAGGAACCGTCGAATAAGTCTTAATTTAGTCCGCCTGAATCGTCGGAAATATATATGTTTACCGCTATCTGCATTTTCATGGAAGCAATAGCGCAACACGATGGCCTTATTTACTTAGTGGTGAGAGTAGATGGGCGGCCTCATAGGTAGCACAGCACTGGTGGTGGCAGGCCGGAGCCATCGGGGACGGAATGAAACATAAAGGTGATAGTAAGACGTTTGGCTCAGCAAGGTTTCGCCGCAGAATCTGAAGACTCGGCGAGCGGCGCGACCGACGTTTGTTTCTTCCTGGTGGACTGTACTGACTGGAGCTTAGATGCTTATCGGGGAGTGAGCCAGGGTCTGGTTCAGCCAGAAGGTGTGCTTCAAGTGTGTACTGACTGGAGCTTAGATGCTTATCGGAGGGCGAGGGGAAGCTCGAGGGAGGGTTTAGAAGCGGAAGGCGATCCCTGCGCTGAAGCCGTCGAATCGCAGCAGGGTGCTGCGGAAAGTCGGATCTAAGCGGCCAAGATTGAAGTCAATCGGCTCCGTGGAACGCATCACGTTGAAGAAGCCGAGAAACTCGTAGCCGATCCGCAGAACAACGTTATCTATCGGATACCAGTAGAGAAAGAGGCCGGTGCCTAACATGGGAGAGAGATTGGCATCGGTATGCTTCCGCCGCAGGATCAGGGCACTGCCATCCACCGTGACTTCAGTACGTGCATGGAAATCGTCATAGAACAGGCCGGCCCGCACTTCGCCATTGAGGGCGAAACCGTAGCCGAGATAGATTTCACCGCCGTAGCTGCCCTGCACGCCAAAAAGATTGTTCGTCCACCGATTGCGATAGCGCCCGACAACTAATCCGCTGCCGTCTACACTGGCGTCCTCCGCCACCAGTTCAAACCGCTCATAGGAGCGCATATAACGCACTCCCACAGTGCCATAGGTGCGGAAAACATCTACGGGGTAGGTCGGGAAGCGGACATTCAGTTCGTAGTTATAGAACTCCTGCTTATAGGTAACCTGAAACAGCTCGGCGCCATTGAATACACCATAAGCGGGCACCGCATCGCCTGTGTCCACCTGATCCGGAGCATCAGGGTTGACAAAGTGGGTCACCAGGATTTGCTGCACATCGCTCACGGGACCAAGGAAATCCAAGGGGACGTTATAAAACGGTGCATAGAGGAAAGTCTGGGAGAAGAAATCCCCCTGTTGGAGATTGGGCGGCAGAATGGTGGCCCAGGCGCTGCGGCGATGTTCCGGCAGATGCCAAAAGACACCTTCAATTGCCACGTCATTGGGGAAGCGGTAACCGATGGTGAGGCGATAGCCTGGTCGGCCATCATCGTCGCGAACCTGATCGGTCCGCAGCGCCACTTCATTGGAACCGAGAATCTGGCCCGGCTTGGGTTGGGGCGGGATGAGCACGATGTCGTCTCCAGGAACGCCGTCGGTGCCGTTCTGGTCCACGGTCATCTCCGCGAAGATGTTTCCGGCCGTGTCCACTAAACCGCGCCGAGCGACTACCTGGGCCTTAATGGAGGAATTCACGCGGAAGAAAATCGTTTCGCCCGCCACGTAAATACCATCTTGCCGGACGGGACCCAGCGGCAAGAGGGACGGCGCAAACGGATCGAGCGTCCCCTGGCCAAGTATCTGGGCGTGTGCACAAGTCGGCCCGATCAGTGCTAACAACACGCTCCATTGCAGCAGCCGCGCTGCCATCTTGTTCATAGGCCCATCTCCGCATCTCTGGCACCGCCCGAGTGTTCCTCGCCTCAGCCTTCGGCGCACTACAGGAGGAATACTCGCTTAGTAACGAATCGGCACCAGGTTCGGTAAACTTAAAAAGATCCGCACTTTACTCACGACCGCTACATTGCGACTTCTCGGCACGTCTTGCTGGATTCATCGAAGTGTGGCTCCCGCGCCGAGAAGGTAACGTTTGGCATCGTTCGCGACTTATGGTGCTGGTCGCTCGCTTGAAGTCGCGGCTCCGTGTTACCGACTCAAGCACAGGATTGCCGACTGGGGCTCAGGATGGCTGGCTCACTGAGCGCTGGTCTCCCTGTGTTCCAGGCAGGACCAGCGCCCTCACGGACGGAAATTGGCTTGGTTCCGTGGGGGACGAGCAGTTCCTCGAAGCCCTCTCGAACACGCCCGTTACCACAATCTCAACCCCGATTGCAACCCACATCTCTCATGGTGCCGCGATCAATCCGAGAAGAACACGCTTGGCCAATACTTGGAGGGCTGCTGCCCCGGTTTGTTGACTTGTGTCACGAACCGCTACGCACAATCGGGTCACTGACCCATCGGGAGCCTGAGGAGAGTTCGTCGGTTCTTGGCGCAAAACATGGTCTTATTGCAGAAACTCTTGCCGTGAGGATGGCGATTTTTCTGCGCATACTTCCCCTTTTTTGCTGTCAGAATCCAAGCATAGCTTGCTGCGAGGATGACGAGTTTTTCTGCGGATCGCCGGGAAGCGTCTCGTTTGTAACGAGAGCGGTTTCCTGGCTGCCACAACACGGAGCCCCAGCACCAGCAAACCGAACTGAAGTCGCGCATTCTGGAAACGGGTACCGACGCGACTAGGCGTATTTGAGCTGGCCAAAGGAATCAGGAAGCCCCAGGTCCCCGACAAAAATAGGCTTTTGATGCGATTAGCGGTTATCAGAGCTAGCCCACGGGATACATTCGCTCGTAGGACAAACAGGACGGCTGAGTGTGGTTTACGTATGAGATCACAAAGGCGCGGATAGCCTGTGATGGAAGGAACCTCAATGAGGCGGTGAGTTCCAGGCCGTTGTGTCAAGCTCGAGACAAAAATTGAGAATTGCCCCCGGACTTGCAAATACCAGTATTTTGATAATGTTATAAATCATAGAGAAATAGTAGCAAAATTACCTGTAGCCAGCAAATATCAGTATGTTGATTATGTTCTAAAAAAGGTCGGCAATGTGGCAGAGGCAAAGGGGGTTTAAAAATCTTACAAAATTGCAAATTTGCCCTACATTTTCCCGAGAAATGCCCGCGCCTCCGCCGCAGCGGAGAGGAAAATCGTAAGTATTTATGACAGAACAACTTGCGACATTTCCTTGCCACCGGCTCTGGGGCACGATCTTGGGCAAAACCGCCCCTATTAAAAATTGAGCGATCCGCAACTTTGCCAGGGGTACGCGGGTGAGCCACGCCGGCGGTGTAACGAGGTTCGTCAGGCTGCTGCGTATCGGCAAGTCTGCCCAACCCCATACCAGGAGCCGTAACAACGAAGCGCGCCGTGGAGGGAGAATCAACGGCCAGGCACTTCGCCTAACACGACGAGCGATGGCAGCTTTACGATGACCCCCTGAGTTAGGTGCCCGCTGGGTTGCATAGCTCGGCGTTTTGTTGCTTTTGAAGTATAGAGTTTCACCCTACTCGTATGCGTCGTGGGAGCGGAAGCCGTAGTATTAGCCAAAAGCGCGGGAATCGTCCGTTTCCCCAAGGACGGCCAAGACGGTGTCCAGTTCTAAGGCGGTGGCCACTGCGGCCTCCATCTGTTGCTGTCGAGCTCGTTCTTCCAAAGCCTGGCAGTCCAGGCGTTCGGGAAGTTCGACCTCGAAGAGACGGGCGTGGCTCTCGATGTCTGCAGCACATTGCCGGACCAGGTCAATGAATTGATCCGTGTCCAGTCCGAAATGTTCCCTGAGGTGGCGACGCAGTTCAGCCAGCTGAGAGCATTGAGCCTGCCAAAAGATTTCGCTGGTCAGGTGGGCTAAATAGACCAGACGACTCAGAAATGGACTGGCCTCGGCCAATTCATGATGCTGAAGCGTGGCCAGCACCAGACTGATCGGAAACTCCCAGCGTTCGAGCAACCTGGCGCCCAAAGCAGCATGACCAAAACCCAACTCCCGCCGCTCAGCGGCTATCAATGCTGGACCATGGCCGTGTTGCTGATAGAGTTGGACGTAGCTTTCCCCGAAAACTTGCGTGAGTACGAGAATCCCCAAATCGGCCACCAGTCCCGCGGCGTAGGCCGAATCCTGCGCCACCGCCCCGCGCGAAAGTTTTGCCAGATACGATGCCACGACAGCCAGACTCAAGGCTTGTTTCCAGTATTCAGCGCAAAGTTGTGCTGAAGCCCCCCGTGCCAGTGCATCCACGAGGCTGAAAGTCATGGCGACCAGGCGTAAGGAGCGTTGCCCCAATAAGGCCACGGCTTGCCGCAGGCTGGTCACGCGACTCCCTAAACCGTAATGGGCCGAGTTGACCACGCGTAACACACGAGCCGCCAGCGCCGGGTCGCTTTCCAGACAACGCAGGACTGCACCGACGTCAAAATAGAGATCGCGCGTCAGTTCCAGAATGCGCTGCGCGACTTGCGGTGCGCTGTGCAAACGCGATACGCGGTCCAGAACCGCATCCAGGGCCGTCACATCATCGTGCGTATAGCTGACCATAGCCGTAGCCACTGGCATCTTCCTGGCCCTTATGGGAGCTTACCCTGTCGCTAAGACAACACTACCCGGAGCACCTTGCTCTTATGCTGCGCCTGCGACTAAGAGCACTGCCGTGCAAGTCTAGAACATAAGCCAACAGATGCAAATCTCTAGACACCTGCTTATCCGGAACTTCTCAGACCCCGCCAGACATTACAGGAAGTGGGAGAGTTTGACCTGATTGAGCTTACGGCACAATTCCTCGGCCGCAGCCTGAAAAGCCTGAGCGAGTTTCTTTTCTACGGGGTCCTGCGCACGTCCCAGGAAAACCTGCTGACCGCGTAGCGGTCCTTCCACCGCTTCAATGATTTCCAGGAGTGTGATCTGGGTTGCAGGCCGAGCCAATTGATAGCCTCCCCGCGGCCCCTTGACGGAGTGTAACAACCCGGCAGCCACCAAAGGTTTCAGCACTTTGAGCAGGAATCGCTCCGGAATGTCATAGTTCTCGGCAATCACATGGGAAGCACGCGCTCCTTCGGCTTTATGCTGGGCAATATCTACCATGGCATAGATGGCATAGGTCGTGGCGCGAGTTATTCTCATAGCTGCGGTTCTCCCTTTGTGCAGCCTGAGGTCAGGAACCCTGCGCTTGCCACCTTTTTCATGGATTCCCTCCTGATGTCTACGTCGGAAAAATTCGGGTTCCCTGAAGGGTTTGGCCTGAGCGTGCCCGATACCCTGAAACTTTCGAGACCAGATTGGCGGCTACCAGTGAGGCTTTTCGTCCTGCTCCTTGCGCCTCTTTCACCCCCACCATACCAATCCTACTTATCAGCCAGAGGCGATATCTTGCTATCTCATATCCACTAAGTCGGAAATCTAGGAAATCCCCAGAACTCGGCAAGGGGAAGGTTGCGTTGGGTTTTTGCCGACGCGTGATGATGAAGGTCCATTGCAAGAATGGAGATTCAGGCTATCATGACAATCCCTGAGGACCCGTTTGACGGAGGCCACCACGATGACGCCTTTAGAGTCCTTACGAGCCTGTGGCAGCAAGATCTGGCTCGATTCGGTAGATCCGCAGGAATTGGCGCGTAACCTCGCCTGGGGCATCACGGGCGCTACTTCCAATCCCGTGATCATCGCGGAAATTATTCAAAGCGGCCAGTGCGATCGGGAACTTCAGGATTTGCTCCAGAAAGGATACGATGTGGAAACAGTTGCCTGGCAGCTGACCGACCACTTGGTGGCGCAGGCCGAGCGAAAGTTTTTGACCGTGTGGCAAGAAACTGCTGGGGAAGACGGGTATGTGAGCTTTGAACTGGATCCGCTTCTGGAAGCGCCCGAGTCGCCGCTGGATCTTGACGCCCGAGCTAATCGTTATGTCCGCGAAGCTGTGCGCTGGCAACTCAGTCATCGCAATCGGTTGATTAAGGTGCCCGCCACGCCTGCTGGCATCCAGGCCTTACCGGAGATGGTGGCGCAAGGGGTGCGAGTGAACGTAACCCTCATCTTCACTGCGCGGCAATATCAGCAAGCGCGCGATGCGGTCTGGCAGGGAGCACAACGCTTGCCAGATTTGCGACTCTTCAAATCCGTCTATAGCATTTTCGTCAGTCGTCTCGACGTTTATGCTGACAAGTACCTTTCCCATCTTCCCGAAGAAGTGCGTGGTCAGTTGGGGATTCTGAACGCCAAGCGGATTTGGCAGATGAACCAGCAATATTGGCGCGAGCGACCGACCCCGCTGCGTCAGGAAATTGTCTTCGCCAGCACAGGCACGAAACGGCCTGGTGAAAAACCCTGGAAATATCTGGAAGCCTTTGCCGGGGGCGACATCCTGACTAACCCGCCTGCAACACACCTCCAAACTCAAGAAAGTGGCATCCGCTTCCGTCGGCAGATAGAACAATGGCCGCCAGACGATGTCGTGACCCTGCTGGATCGCCACGTGGACTACGGACATTTAGAGGCAACACTGTTGCGGGAAGGCATCGAGAAATTCGTGCAACCGCAGCGACAACTGTTGGACTTGATCAATCGTCGGCGTCTGGGCATATCCTGGGCTACCAAGTCCTGAGCATAAGGAGGGAATATGCCAGGCCGATGCGCCCTCTTTCTGGACAGGGACGGTGTGCTCATCGAAGAAGCACCTTACATCAGTTCCCCGAATCAAGTCCGTCTGTTATCAGGAGCCGCAGAAGCAGTAGCCCGCGTCAACCGGCTCGGTGTGCCCGTCATTGTCATTACCAACCAATCGGGCATCGCGCGGGGATTATTCACGGAAGCTGATCTGGTTGCCGTGCATCGCCGATTAGACGAATTGCTGGCCCGCGAAGGTGCCCACATTGATCGTTATTATTATTGCCCCCACCATCCCGCCGCGGCTCGAACGGAATATCGCCGCGCTTGTGCCTGCCGTAAACCAGCACCAGGACTACTCCATCAGGCGGCCCACGAAATGAGCGTCGAGCTGGAGCACTCGTTTTTCATCGGCGATCGCATGAGTGACATTCAAGCAGCGACGGCCGCAGGCTGCTCAGCGATCCTGGTGCGCACGGGCCACGGACAACGTTGGCAACATGCCTGGCAAACTATTCCCCTGCGCCTGGCCCTGATTGCTGAGAATCTGACTCAGGCGGTCGAATATTGCTTGCCTTACTTCGTGCATCATCACTCTCAGGCGCAGGCAGCTTAGAAACTGGGGGCCCGTAACGGTGCGCGTACCAGCGAATCTGCCGCGCTAAGCCCATCAGCATATCTACTTCTTCCTTACTCGGAGCCGAACGACCAATAATATTGCGTAACCCCCGCATCAGATAGTGAGCGCGGTCACCCCACAAGAAATGAATCTCTTCCAGCGCCTGCTGCAGGTGCTGAAACATGCGTTCTTGAAGCTGCCAGGAAGCGACGCCACGGCGTTCGGTGGATACCATCCCCTCGCTGGCGGCCTGGTACTGCTCGTACAAACAAACTGCCACCGCCTGAGCGAGATTCAGTACTGGGTAACCTGGATCCGCGGGAATATGCACCAGGAAATGACAACGGTTGATCTCCTGATTGATTAAGCCGCACTGCTCAGGGCCAAATACCCACGCGATAGCACACTCTGGAGCTAACGCCCAGGCCCGTCGTGCTGCCTCCCGAGGCGCGATCACCATATCGCGGCGAAACAGTCCTGCTATATCCGCTGAAGTGGCCAACACCAATCCGCAATCATTGACCGCCTCACTCAGGTCGGCAACACTCTGGGCACCGCGTAAAATGCCCTCGCCTTGGGTGGAGAGCTTCCGCGCTTCCAGGTCGAGTGGATCAGCATGGGGCCGCACTAAGTATAATTGCTCCACCGCAAAGTTACGCATAATTCGAGCCGTGGCCCCGATATTTCCCGCTATCGAAGGCCTCACTAACACTACGCGCACCTGTTGACGCAGCAACTCCAACCAGGTTGGATTGGACATCTTCCAGCCACCTTCTCCGTCGGGAATCTTATGGATCAGTTAATTGGCCTTGTCTCAATTTATGCGGCTTTGGTAATTTATGGCGCGCTATCGTGTGTCCCGTTGAGAACGGCTCCGCTGATCCCAGCCCCCTGCGGACCCCCTCACCCATATTCTAATAAAGCATGATCCACTGGATTATGAATCCTGGGTTAGCAGCTCGCTCCCGCCAGTTGATTTCGCGGCGCGACTGGCCCTACTTAGTCAGCGCGCTGGCTATAGCCGTCCTGATCAAGACACTTATTATCACCAGCACAGTCTGCATAGCACGCGACGGAGTGGACTATATTCAGTATGCTTATTACCTGAAGCGGGAACCCTGGCCCACCGTTTGGCGCGAATCATCGCATCATCCGCTTTATCCGTTAGCGATTGCAGCCCTGCATGCGTTGCTGTACTCTGGCCAGGAGAATAATCCTGAATCCTGGCAATTCGCTGCGCAACTTGTTAACTTGATAGCGAGTTTGCTCATGACGGCGGCGCTCTATATTGCGGCGCGCCACCTTTTGGGCTTGCGAATCGCCTTCGGTATTGCCGTGCTGGTTAACCTGTTACCCGGACTGACCCGTTGCTGTGCCGACGCCCTCTCCGAAGCCTTATATTTAGCAGGAGTAAGCTGGTCCCTCGCCTTAGTCGTTTACGGTAATCAGGTGCAGAGTTATCGGGCTTATGTCGGATCCGGTTGCGCCTGCGGATTAGCCTACTGGACTCGACCGGAAGCCGCTGTGTTAGCTAGTAGCATTGTCTTAGCACTATGGATTAGCATATTCCTGTGCCAACGCAAACAACATCGCATATCAACCGCTTTCGCCCTGATAAGCTTCCTAGCGTCGTTCATCCTGACCATCGCCCCCTATTGCTATACTATTGGTCGGTTGACTGTTAAGAGCAGCGCCCAATATTTGCTGCGGGAACTGAGCGCGAGCCCTTCAATCTCTCACGGTGGTCTGGCATCCAGTTCAGTCAATCTCATGTATTTTCCTGCGGAGGCTAGCCCTTTTGCTCTAAGCTTATATAAACTATTGGAGGAAGCCGCACAAGGGTTTTTCTATGTTCCCTTGCTTTTGGTAATTCCAGGCTTCTTGATGTCCCTGAAAAAGATTCGCACTCGCCCCGTTTGGTTGCCCATAGTGTTTTACATCATGCTACACTTGGCCGTTTTGTGGCGCGGCGCCATGGTCTTAGGCTACGTCGTAGAACGCTATACCTATCCTGTCACTCTATGCGGGCTTCTCTGTGCAGGACTTGCCTGGCGCTACGGAGTTGTGTTACTGACCCGACGCTCTGACCGCTCCCTTAGTGATTCTTCGTGGTCACCTAGAACCGGGCTCATCGGCTCTCGATTCGCCCTCATCGGTTTCATGGCTTTATGCGCTATCAAGATATTAGCACAACCTTTGCATCAAGGTGCCGCCGGACATCGAGAAGCTGGCTATTGGTTGCAGAGGCATATGAAAGCAGAAGATAACCTTTTTGACCCCTACGGCTTGGCAGCCTTTTATTCTGGAAAAATTTTGTTATGGACGAAAGCTTATCCTGATGGTGTAGGTACTGCGCAGGGGGATTGGTGGATCGTCCTCAACCGGGATGAGCGTGACCCTCGTGTCCGCGAACGGATCGTTGCTTTCAGCGCAGTGGCCGAAGAAGTTCAACCCCGACTAATCACTAAAGCAAGATTTGCTACCGAGGTAGTCGTCTATCACCTGCCGGGCCCGGTCCATAAATATTCGCCCCTACGGGGAAGGTACTTTCCTCGCGTGCGCTAATTTTGTTGGCCAGATTCCGCTTTCGTCAGCCGCTCCATCGGGATGATCTCCGATTCACCACTTTCCTGGTAACCGGGATGTCCCTCGGTAATGTTGGGGTCCACATGAACGTCATCTGGCACACGGCCCGTAATATCCACGGAACTGGCTGAGACGATTCGTCGCTGTGTCAGTGCGGGATGCCCACTGGGCGGTACAGATTGCTTTCTCTGCTCGCCATGATTTGGTACATCCTTTGGTTCGCTCATGATACTTCCTCCTGAGGCGGCCTGCTAAATGGCTAGTTCTCAGGTTATCACAGGAAGATTGCTTTGCTGAAATCGCTCGGCAAGCACTTTCAGAATTGTAAGACTATGTCGGGAGAATCAGCAGTACTCAGGATCCTTAGACGACCTGGTTGCGATTAGCTTACCATAGAGGAACTCTCTTAGCTGGGCGCGATAATCCGGCACGCTCTGCGCTTTCTCGCAATTCTTTCGTCCGTTCGGTCGCCGGGGTATAGTAATAGAGCGCCTGCACCACTTTGGGAAACATCTCTAATGCCGCTAAACCTGCCTTGTAACTTTGGGGATCTTCTCGTTGTAATGCTTCCCAATTATTCAGGGCTATGGCGAAGTAAGCAGCGTGTGCGCGCACCTGCGGGTCCTGATCCTTCAGCATCGTCGCTAAGCGATTTACAGGATACGTTCGCTGTAATTCGGTCAAGATTTCCCCATCCACACTGAGAGGACGAACACAGCGAGGATTTTGCTTCGGAACTATCCATTGCCGCTCGTTGCCCTGGGGGCCGGTGACAATACGTCCGCCAGCCTTAGTTAGTGCTATTTCAGCAAGTGCATACAAACGTTGGGCAAACCGGCTGATGGTTTCATCTTCAGGCATGCCCTCACGACAGGTATTCTTGTAGACGTCCTTTATGTTCCAACCTTGGTTGCGAAACCAGGAGTAGCCCTTGATCACCCCGATAATTGTCCCTGCCGTGGCCGCGTTACAATCGGCGTCCCAGCCGAAACTGAAAGCCACCTCCATCGTCTTAATGAAGTCCCCTTGCCCATAAAGCAGAGCGGCGATGATTGAAGCTGTATTCAGTTCATAACCATTGCGACCCCGATGCGAGGCTCCGAAAACGTCATAAGCCTGCTTCACCTTTCCACGGGTGATACGCCAATCCTGTGGGTGTTGCTTATGCCAAGTTCGTACTTGCCTAACTATCTGTAAAACGCGCGACTTCTCATCTAACGCCTGCTCGCCTGCGTCCAGTATCCTGTTGAGGTCATCAGTGATAAACGCCGTTGCGATCATAGTCGTAAATAATTGCGTGGCCTGCAATGGTTCCCCTGAGACCACCGTAGAGGTATAGTGGCATCCAATCTGCGCTGCTAATGGCGGCAAACCAGGAGCTGTCAGGCCAAAACATTCGCAGCAGAATTGACCTGCGATGTTAAATTCGGCCCACGGATTCAGCACGACTAAGCCCGTATAAGGAGGTTCTATCCCGAGATCGAATAATTGTCGCACGTATTGATTGGATGACCAAATACGCCGATTGATATGTTTACGCCAAAGTGCGACAATTTCTCCAGAAGGTAATAATAATTCCCGGCGCTGTTGCATAGCCACGACATAAACCCATTCGATGTCGGTATCGTCGTCCGTCCAGGCTCCCTCGGGTAACGAAGGAACGTAGTCGCGGACATCCCCTGGCTCATCGAGATACTTGAATTCGTGCGGTAAGCCGTTGAGGTTACCTAAGATCTGGCCTAATAACCCACCATGAATCTTGTCTAATACGATGCGGTCGGGAATTAGATGAGCATCCTCAAGATAAAGGTGTGTGGCACTTGCAAGTGGCAAAATTACTAATACAATGTGGAATAGCACTAACATTCTGGCACCGAGTCTCGCATGCACTGCACTTGAGTCTGGCATAGATGTTCCCCCCTCCGAAGCGTCTTGAAAAGACCTGTTATTGCACAAGCCAATGCATATCGTCCCCTGAACCTCGTGCTACGAACTACCTGCAAGTCGTTATTTGGTATCAGTGAAGGCTATTATACGGATTCTTACGCTCAGTTTAGGGAAGCGAATTAGTGCAGCCAACCAGCTCCTCTCTGCGATATCCGGAGGTATCTCAAAAGTTAGCAAGGAAACCGCAGGCAGGGTGCCTCAGTCCATTCGAGCACTTTCCGAGAGACTGTCTCCGCACTAGCAGATTCATTTGCCCGTCGGCATTTACCCCTGCTCGATTGCAGACGAAATGAGAAAAATTTGTCACTGACTACGTTATGACTGCGTTAAACCTGTGTAAAGGTAAGATTATGAAAATCGTCAGCGAGGTCATCGAGCATGGACTGGAGAGTGGATTGGGACGATCTGACCAGGGTTTACCTGCACGATCCACCCGATAAACCCATGGAGATACAAACTCACGTGGGACGAGGCCGTGAGTATGCTCGCACCGTGTTGGAGACGGATTTTCCCGAGGGAAAAGTTTACGAGTTGGCCGACCAATTATCCTCGGCCTTGGAGCGGATGCCTGCACCGAGTGGCCAGACATTAGTCATTGGGCCGACCAATGGTAAGCTCTTAGTCTACCATCCATTAACTGGCAGGGCGGAATCGCCTGAGCCCGATTGGTTGGACCTGCCGAACCTAGAGCCGCGACGCATTCAGGAAGTGTTAGAACAACTGACGCGGGATTTGCCCCAACCTGAGAAATTCCTTACGTTATGGCGGCTCCTGCCCGAACGTTTGTCGCAAATTCATCCGTCGTATCTGCGGCTCCCGGCCGATACGCGTTGCCCGGACCATACGATCTGGCATCATCTCGACATCTGTGCCGCAGTATTTGCGGCGGAAACAGGGGGCCAAGGGCCTGCGTTTTTGTCGTTGGCTTTGGGGCCAGTGCAACAGTTCATTGCTACCGCTCGTTCGTTGCGCGACCTCTGGTCCGGGAGCATGATCTTGTCGTGGCTGACGTTTCGTGCCATGCTCCCCATCATAGAGGCGTGTGGGCCCACCTCGATCATCTATCCTGCCCTGCGTGGCATTCCGTTGTTAGACCTCTGGCTCCGTCGGCGTTGGGCCCGACTGGCGCAACTGATTCCGCAACCCTCACCGGAGATGCGTCAAGCTCCGTGCTTGCCTAATCGCTTCCTGGCTCTGGTTCCCTACGGCCCCGACGGGAACTACGCCAACGACCTGGCGCAGCGGTGCGAACAGGGGCTTCGGCAGGCTTGGCGCGAACTGACTGACGCAGTTCGTCATGCGCTCGACCCAATACTAAGCTCACTGGACAACGATTGGGACAAACGCTGGCAGGCTCAGCTTGATAGTTTCTGGGACATTCGCACTGCGGTCTTGCCGTGGCGCGCACTGTCTGATAATGAATTGGCTGAGTTAATTTGCGGCGTAGCCGAGTTCGGCGAGGCTTTTCCCGACGCCCAAAAAGTAAGACAACTGGCCGAGAGCATTCCCCAAGAGCAGCGACCGAAGTTTGCGCAAAACCAGGCAGGATGTTGGCAGGCCCGTCAGGAGCTGTCCGCGCGTCTGATGCAAGCGCTGCGGGCAGTGCGGCACGTTCCTACATATAGTCCCCTGACAGATGGCACCTGGGTGCCCCCGAAATGCAGCCTCATGGGGACCTATGAGCAGATGGGGCCTGATGGCCTGGCTGATGCACGCAAATTTTGGCGAGAGGCAGAAGAGAAGCTGATCATCGGGGGCGTCCGTTTGCGTCG
>JANWVZ010000008.1 GCA_025056555.1 Gemmatales bacterium
GCCGCCATGAGTATGACCACTGAGGGTGAGCACTGCGCGAGGCTCGGTCAGATACTCAATCGTTTGCGGATGATGCGCCAACAGCACACAGGGGGCTTGCGTCGGGACGTTACGAAAGGCAGTCTGGACATCACAATGGCCGCTCCAAAGATCATCCACTCCAACTACGTAAAAGGTCGCGCCATTACAGCTCAGGGGCCAGGATTGATTGCGCAACACGCGCACCCCCCGCTGGCACAGGGCTGATGCTATACGTCCGGATAAACTCGAGCGTCCCCAACCCATGCGTAGGCGGAGGGCGAAATCGTGATTACCCAATACTGCTGCGACTCCTAGTTCGGCACGCAAACGGCCCAGCATGTCGGCCACCTGTTCGACGTATCGGCGACCGGCGTGAATAAAGTCCCCAGTCAGTGCAATTACATGCGGCCGATGACGGTTGGCTAACTCGACTGCCTCTTCCAGCAAAGTGAGTGGAACCTTACGGCTGAAGTGAAAGTCCGTCAGATGGACGATACGCAGTTCGTGTAAAGCTCTCGGCCAGTTTGTCAGCGAGAGCCTCCAATGACGCACTTCCAGCCACTGTGGCTCGACATGGCGTGCGTAATCCCAATGAGCCCAAACCCGACCTAACCAGTTGGCCAAGCCGCGTCTCCGCCCGCGGCGGCGCCATAGGCTTGAGAGCCGCTTAGAAATCTCTTCTTCGTTATGATCTCCGGCGGAATAGCGGCTCATGGCTAAGCACCACAAAGATTATGCCCGCCCAGCCGGGTAAGTGCAATCTGCAAAGCTGGGCCGAGCCATTCGTGCTGTTGACGACTCTTCGCCATTAGTCAAATATGGCGGGTACGATAATTTCTATTCTGATGCCTGACTCTGTTACTCTTACTGCAGCATGGGGTCCTGGACTCAATCTTCTTCCTCTTCATCGAAGCCTTCATCCTCTTCAAACTCGCGCTCGTATTCGTCTTCTTCTTCCCCGTCGAACTCTTCTTCTTCCCATTCTTCCTCTTCGCCCCAGTCCTCTTCTTCCCATTCATCTTCCTCTAAATCTTCCTCTTCTTCATCAAATTCGTCCTCTTCCTCTTCAAACTCATCTTCCTCATCCTCGAAATCATCCTCGTCATCATCGGCATCTTCATCGTCATCCTCGTCGTCGTCGTAAAGCGGCCGCCTGCCTGCCTGAGGAGCATCCATTGGGTCTCCAAGCGTCGAGCCTTGATCTATGCCAAGACGACTAGCCCAGGCTGGGCAAGCTATGTTGCCGAGTAACCACCACCATTTCGTTGTCATAAGTTTCACCCTCATGATAGATAAGCCTAATTAGCAATGAGAGCCAGTAAACTGGCCAGGTTTCAAGCTTACTTTGCGGCAGTTGCAGATGGAAGAATTATTTCCCCCTTCCTGCGCAAAGTGACCACGGTGCGGTTGGACAAACGTCCCTCCAGCACATTAGCACGACGATTCTTGGCCTCGCGGTCAGGGCCTTCAGCGGTAGCAGCCTGCAACCGCGCCTAAGTAAGCGGACTTTTTACTGGAGATGTCCTCTCCAAAAAGGGCTAGTCAGGAATCGCCCTGTGCTGCCTTTTGCCCTGGAATGCAAAGCCTTGCCTATGCCTTATACGCTTCCGCTACGCCCTTGGCAAGGGCTGCGCTGATCTCAAAATCGTCCGTGTGCATAGTTCAACCCGATGCCGAGTTCTCGGCAGTAACAAGCCGTCATTTTTCGAACACCAGATCGTTGGCTCCGACGTTACCGGCAGCATCGTAAATACGCACAACCAGGACGTGTGTGCCACGTGGTAAAGGCCCCAAGCGCAATCGAAACGCCTCCTGACGGCTGTCGAAGACTCCGTCAGTTGGAAACAGAGGCTGCCACTTCCCACCGTCCAACGAATAGCTTGCCTGGCTCAAACGCGTCCAAGCGTCCAGCCCCTGCACGTCCACCATGGCGTAATCGCCATCCCATTTGTCCAGACGCAAGAATACCTGCGGTGGCTGATTGTCAACGACAAATGGCGCGCTGATACGTTCGACGCTCCGCGCCTCTGATTCAGAGTTGTCTTTGCGGTCACTGGCCACCACTTTCAGCCGATATATTCCAGAAGGTACAGTGCTGGCGTCCCATTCCAGTTCCGGCTTCTCAAGCTCGCGGGCTAACTCGACCCAGTGATGCCAACCTTCCTTGCGGAAATAAAGGTCGAAAACCAGGCTGTCTTCGTTCGGGTCACTGGCAGTCCACTTGAAGCGCCATCGGCGGGCAGCTTCGTTTTTGGTTGCCTCCGCAGGCGGATTTTCGATGTCCGGCACCTCCACCGAAGTGAGGTCGGGAGCCAGATTGACGTGCTGATAGCCCAGCACCAAACGGTGCACGACGGGCGTTAGATGCGGCAGGTCCGTGACCAGGGTCAGCCGATACTGTACGAAACGTCCTGGAGCAAGCTCTGGCAACGGTTGTTCCGGCTCAGTAATTTCAGGCGACCAGGCTGTCCAGGTGTCATCGGGTATCGTTGTATTGCCGGTGCGTAGCGCCAGACTGATTCGCGTGCCTTTGGGCAAGGTTGCCGTCCACGAGACCCGGCGGAACCGACTGAGTTGCCGGGCATCGAGTACTTCAGAGATTAATCGGCCTTCGCGGACGTGTCCTTGATCCACCAGGTAGAGTCGCCCCGGTTCGCTGCAGGCAAAGACCAAGGAGCCCTCACGGCGTCGGCACAACGCGGTTACCTGCGGATATTCCAAACGCACTAATTCCCAGCGGAGTTGTTGCTGCAAGTCCAGTTCGAACACTTGTCCCTGACCCGCTGTGGCCACCACAAGCGATTGGGGATTCAAAGAGGCCAGGGCAAATATCATAGCGCGGTCACGAAACACTTCGCGCACTGCACCGTCAGGTTGGATCACATAGAGAGCGTTTTCCTTCACTCCGGCGGGACTGGCACCGCTCGCAGTGCCTGTCCCCGCCTTTCCCAAAGGTACGGCAGTTCCGACCCAGATAACGTCCCCCACAAGCAGCAAAGCTCGCAGATCGTTATGCGGTGCCTCAAACAAGACCTGGGCTTGGTGGTTTTTCAGATCGAACTGATACACCAAGCCGCGCTTGGCTGTTGCGGCATACAATCGCCCCTGCGATAGCGCCAGTGCCTGCACGTGTTCCTGTCGAGTCGTGTAAAAAGTGTCCACCTGTCCGTTGCGGCTGATCCGCAGGATTTTGCCACGCGGTCCGGTACCGGCATAAATCACGTCCTGGCCACGGTCGTAAAGCAGGGACCAGACATACGATTCCCCGGTCTTGGCTAAGACCCGGCCCTTGCCTTCGGGAGTAATTTCCAGCACCAGACCATTAGGCCCCGTACCGGCAAGAATGTGACCCTCAGGGGTCAGTGCCAGAGAAAATATCTGGGGATCCTCAGCTTGGTAAAGCAAATGGGGTCGGCCCTGCGCGTCCAATCGCCAGAGTTTTCCTTCGTTTCCCGTGGCAATCACCAGCTGGCCGTCTTTATCCTCCAGCATGGACCAGACATGTGCGGCGTCGAGGGTCGCCAGAAGTTTGATCGTTCTGCCTAAGCGGATGCTGCCATCGTTGACCAGCACAGTGTTGCGCAGTTCCGCCTTCTCATAATGAACGGGTTGGTGGTGCTGAAAAAAGCGCATTTTTCCAGCCCAAACTGGTGTCCCGATGAGCAACAAGCCCACAAGCACTCCAGCCAGCGATGTGCCATGCATACTATGCTCTCCTCGATTCGCTCTGGAATCACCTGGGTTGAGCGAAGGATACTGCCTCGGATAATCCTGAGAAGCTGGGACAAGGGAAAGCTATTATCACGGATGAGGGCGAACCGCCGGTTTTTCCTGCAAGAAAGGCTTTTGACGTGCCACGCGGAACGACACAGATTGTTGGCCCTGAACCACCCAAGGCACGTTTTCCCGCACTACCAGGGCCCTGCCCAGCGTGCCCGCAGTCGTGTGCCGAGATTGGCTCAGCACTGCGGCTAGACCTGGCGGTAGATCAGGTAAGGCTTTACCCTCAACGACCACGCCTGCACTCGGCAGAACCAGACGGGCCGCGATGCGCGTCCGCTTCGCCGCTGTTTGTACTGCTAAAGCCTGCATCAGCTGTTCGATGGTGGTTGGATTGCTTAACAGCGGCGAATCCCGCAGTTCATAACGGGCATTGGTCAAATCATCCATCACCTGGGCGGTGTAATTTCCCTCCGGAAGGTCGGAGGGCAAGGGTAACTCCATGCGCACCCGCTGCCGTGGTTGGCGATACGGCTTGAGCCAGACATAGACCACCACCGTCTCCCCGGGGGCATACACTTCATTCTCTAGATGGACGCCATCTATTTCGGCGCTGATGCGGCCCGGGTTCAGCGTGGTATCGCAGGTCACTCGGTTCAACCGCAGGTGCGCTATCGGGTTGGTGTATAGCAGTTGTACCAGGTTAGCTACGGGCTGATACAAGCTGGGCGGCGCACGGTTTCCCGACACGCTGCTGCCGGAAAACAGATCACGGAACTCGATTGGTTGTTGTCCCTCCAGTTCCAAGTGCACGACTAATTCTGCGGTCAATTCGTCCGGCAGTTCACCCTCGGCATCTACCGCATTGGTCAAGACCGAAAACACCAGCTGATGAGTGAGATTGCGGTGCCGTGCTACCTGACAGCGATAAGTGCGGGCCGGGCCTTCCTTACCGAAACGCACAGTTACCTCTACGGGCAACATGTCCGCTTTTCGCTTGAGCCAACCGGAGATGCCCGTGCTGACATCCGCATGCAGCACACCCACCGGTTCCAGGGGCGACCCGATCTTGAAGCTCAGGTTGTGCCGCGGGTAGACCGTATGGACGTAGCCTGAAAATAGCGGAAACTCACAGCGCCCCAGTCCCATGAAGGGGTGGCCAAAAGCATAAATACGGTCGCCGACCACATGGGTCACCGTGCCCAGCGAGTAAAGGCTCATGTCGCCGGTGACCAAGCCCACTACGGCCACTGCCCCCGGCGCCATTTCACTGACGGTATCGGCTGGCTTCACACTGCCAGCTGCCCCGCCTTGCACCGCCACGAGTCCGTAAGGCGCTAAGCGCTCGGCCAGCAGATCGAGGGTGTGGCTGGTGAAGCCGATCCCTGCTAACGGCAGGCGAAGCGGTTGAAGACACAGGCTGTCGGAGCGAGCCGTACTGTTCTCTGACCTCGGCGGCGCACTCGCCGGCACTGAAGCGAACGGCTCCAACCAGACCTGTGTCCAGGTGCGTTCGCCCAGACGCACAGGCTCAGACAAAGGAATCAGCCGTCGTTGAGCCATGCCCTCACGCCGCTCAAACGATTCCACGAACTCCAACATCTGTGCGAACGGCGTGATCCCGGCAATCGGCTCTTTGGCGAAAGTCCAGGCGTAGCTGATGGCACCCACCAGCTTGTTGTCCACATACACCGGGCTGCCGCTCATCCCTGCGATCACGCCCGTGTGTTCCAAATCGGCTCCTGACAGACGCGCTAGAATCAGGTCACGCCCTGGACTGACATGCCGCAAAACGCCGAGAATTTCCACCTGAAACTTCTCGCACCGGGTGCCGCGAAAAACGGTCAAACCATAACCCTTCATCCCTGCTTTCAATTCCTCGACGGCCCAGTATTCCACCGTGGGCGACGCCTTAACCGAAATCCCCAGGCCGCTGACTAGCGCTGCCAATAACACTAATCCTGCTGCTGCAAACTTCAGACTGTCCCTTCTCTGTCGCATAATAGTTTCTCCTGCGTGCAGTGGCAAAGGCGATAACACCAGTGCGCTGAGCCTCTTGACCTCTCTCCTCCGATTCCAACGCTATGGTCAGCCTTAGAAGGCACCACAGCGCAATCGCCCAGTTCCGCGCAGCAAAGTTGCTATCTTATGGATCGGAGTTTGTGGATTGCAAGTCCAAACGGCAACACGTGTTACGATAGCCGACGTGACCCGGCTGGGCAGGCACGTTCGGGGACAGGTTCTCCTCCGTTCCGTCCTATCTATTCTACGTTGCCTTTCAGCGGATGTCGCCGCAAAAGTATCCTCTAGCGCCATGTCGGGTGGGCAGGGGGGCGAACGCCACTAGACCAGAACAAATCCACCGCTCAAAATCCGATGGCTGTCCCGTCTTGGCATGTTGGCAAGCAAACCCGTCGTACTCCGTAGCGCTGACAAAACTCCTAAACGGAGACTGTTTGCTCCCGCTCGCCTGCGCCGTCAACAAGGGAATGCCTCTAACCGCCCCCTACTGAGAACTGCAATCCGGCACTTGTCCCACCAGGAACGGCCTCATTGGTTAAGAATCAGGTGCATCCTTCACCTTTGAGGCTTCCAGGCAATAATAAATGACCCGATTTGGCTTTTTCTTGGTCGTGACAACTCGGTATATCAGACAAATAGCGTCGCTTCGTTACAGCAGGCGTACCATTGCAGTCGCCAACCTGGGCGACGGACGTGTTACTTGGTTTCCTGGGACTTGAGGCTGCCCGGTTGGAGCAGGCTCAAGGGGATTTTCTGTTGCAAGAACAGTTCACCTTCTTCATCGCGGATTTGCAGGCGAATGAGTGGGTCTTTCCTGTCCCATTCGATGTGAATCATGCCGAAATTATTGCCCCAGAACATGGACCCGACGCGATGGCGATTCAATTCCCAGCGGCCGAAGGTCTTGTCCGCCTGATTTAGTCCGCTCGAGGTGAGGTCGTATAACGGGTAACCGACGCCGCCATCCGTCACAGACAACTCGGCCAGATGGCGGTCGCCGCTGATAAAAACAACCCCAGCGGCGCCGGTATCGCGGACAAGTTGAAACAACCGTTGCCGCTCGTGGGGAAAATTGCCCCATTTTTCCCAATGATGATCGTCGGGGATGACCTGAATGCTGGAAGCAATGATGCGAAGCTCGGCTGGCAGGCGCAGCTGAGCTTCCAGCCAGCGCCATTGCGCTGGGCCCAGGATTGTGGTTTGCGGATCGGGATTCGGCAGATATGGTCCCTCGCCTCGCTTAGGTCTTTCGGGGCGGCGCCGCAACGGGCTGCGGAAATAGCGGGTGTCGAGCAAGATAATCTGCACCCGTTGACCCTGAGGTCCCAGGATCACGGCATCATAGACACCTTCCTGCTGCCGACGCGGTGAGTTTGCGGGTTCACCAAAGAAATCGAGGAAAACCCGCTGGGACTCTCGTTTCTTACGGTACTCGGCCCCCGCATCATCCTTACCGTAATCATGATCGTCCCAGATGGCCAAGATCGGACACGTCTTCCGCAGCCGCTGAAAACCAGCTATTGCCGACAGTTTCTCGTACTTGGCCTTCATGATTTCCATGTCTTCAGTATCTGCATAGATGTTGTCGCCGAGGAAGATAAACAGGTCTGGCTTTTGGGCGACGATGGCATCCCAAATCGGCTGCGGTTTATCCTGGTGAGCGCATGAGCCAAACGCGATCCGGGTTACCGCCTTGGTCGTGTCCAGAGGCGGCGCTGCTACAGCGACGGCCAGGGTCGCGAACACCATAGCGAGATTGACCAGTCGCTTCATCATGGCTCCTTTCAGGGATGAAGGGGCAGGTCCTAGCTGCTCATGATTCGTGCCTATATTTATTACAATCTTGACGCCGACAAACCAACCCAGCCTTGACCAACGTCAGCTTACACCTTCGGAAAGACGCGGCTGTTCACGTCGCAGTTCGTGGCTAGCCACCCCAGCCTGAACAATTATCATCCATTGGCGGAGCCAGGTATTTGCTTTGCTCCAGAGAAATCCCGCTACTCGGCAACCCCCATAGCCCGATGGTGAGCAAACCAGTCGTTGTGAGAATTCGCCCCGCAGTCGAAAAACGCGTCACCAACGACAATGGTAATCTTCAGGCTGCACGGAGGGGGTAACTAAAGCCCAGGGGCGCTTCAGGATGAGCGATCCTCAGCGGGCCCGCATCAGCCACAGTAATACTACACGGCCTACCTGGTCCAGACCGTCCGCCGAACAGTTTTCAGGCGTATCACTCAGGCGATGCCAATGCGGATAGTCGAAGTCAATGATATCCACCGCAGGAATACCCACTTTCAGGAGTTCCAAATGGTCATCGAGTACCGCATGTTTGGCTTGTGGAACAAAGGCGCGACAATCGAGCAAAGCTGCATAGCTCCAGATTTTCTCAACCAGCGGCCCGGCCTGCGCTAAAGAATACTGCTCGATGTAGAAACGTGGATTCTTGCCAGCGATCATGTCCACCAGGACGGCTTCGACATAAACCGGACCATGCGGTGTCTGACGGCGTTGCTTCGCGTAGTGCTGGGCAAAGTGCTCGGAACCGAAAAAGTAACGGTCGCCGCCCCAATCGCTCGGCCGAGGATCGAAAACGTACTCTTCACCATCGAAGCAAACGAAATCCACGCCGACCTGCACAGGTAAACGTGGCAGAGTCTGGGCTAACTCCATCATCAACGCCACGCCTGAGGCACCATCGTTGGCCCCCAGAAACGGCTTTGTCCACAAGCGTTCATCCGGTTCCTGATCGGCGATGGGGCGCGTGTCGTAATGGGTACATAACAGCAATCGGCGAGGACGCTCTGGATGCCAACGCGCCAGGACATTGACCATCTCTACAGCTTCCTTGCGGCTTCGCTGCCGCGCCTCGAACCGCTGGAATTCCACCATAGCCCCGTAACGTTCAAAGTGCTTGCGGAGAAGTTCCTGCTGCTTTTTCATACCCGGTGAGCCGCTGACCCGCGGACCCAGTGCACAGATTTCGCGCAGATATTGCAGAGCACGTTCAGCCTGGAAGAACCGACCGGTCATGACGAAACTCGCTTCAAGAAGTCGGCGAGCTAACGGGGCTGCAATGGAATCGCCCGGCTTGGCCCGATCGTCTTCTGGGCCGGGTGTGGCCACTGGTCTTCCGCTCGAGGTCAGCCAGATGCCTACGGCCGCGATCGCAACCACGAGGATGCCCAGACCAGCCAGGCGGATGTGTCTGTGCTGGGATGTCGAAGTCATGGAATAGTAGTAGTTCGAGTCGCCGTCCGCATCTCATGCGGAGCTGCAAAGGAGCACTGCTGGGCCAGGATTTCCAGTGGGTGCCAGGCACGACGGCCTGTGGCATCGTGGATTTGATGCCGGCACGAAGTGCCACTCGCTATGACGACGGCCTGGGGTCGTTTCTCCAGTTCCGGTATCAGCGAAACGCGCGCGATCGCCATGCTCACATCATAATGTTCATATCCAAAAGAGCCAGCCATCCCGCAGCAGCTGGTGTCGAGCAATTCCACTTGCGCTTCCGGAATGAGCCGAAGCGCTTCTAAGGTGTCTTGGCTGCCGAGGAGGGCTTTCTGATGACAATGGGTATGCAACGCGAAGCGCTGGGCCCATGGCGAAAAGGAAAGTGGCAGCTTCGCCGACTGGTGCTGCTCCAGGAGCCAGGTCTCGACCAAATAAGTGTGGCGTGCAATCATTTCGGTAGCTGGATTCGGGTACAGTTCCGGCCATTCGTCCAGCAGCGTAAGCAGGCAACCCGGCTCGACGCCCAAAATGGCTTGGCATTCCCGCAACCGATGGGCTAGGGCTGAGGCCCGGCGTGCAACCAGGTACTGGGCTTCGTCGAGGAATCCTTTGCTTATCAGGACCCGACCACAACACAATTCAGGCCAGATTTCGACGCGATAACCGGCCTGTTCCAGCAACCGTACGGCAGCGCGTCCGATCGCCGGTTCGCTCCAGGTCGTGAAGCAATCGGCCAAAAGCAGCACTTGGCCGCGCAGGCCGGCCTGGGGCGCAGGTTGATGTCGTTGGAACCAGCGAAGCAAATCCCCGCGAACTACGGGGGGTAAACTGCGACGTCGGTCCACGCCCGTTACCTTTTCCAGAAGCCAACGCATGATCCGCCGCTGGGAAAACCATTGCACCAAGGGCGCAAAACGGGCTGACCATGAAACCCAAGTGCGCCAACGGGCCAGCCACCAATCACGCAGCGGTCGCCGATGAACACGGTAGTAATGCCTCAGAAACTCCGCTTTCAATTTCGCTAAATCTACGTTGCTGGGACACTCCGCTTTACAGGCCTTGCACATCAGGCACAGGTCTAAGACCTGATACACCCAGGGGGAAGTAAAATCGCGCAGCGGTGCCTGCCCAGCCAAAGCCAGTCGTAATGCATTGGCACGGGCGCGCGTGCTGTCTTTTTCGTCGCGGGTAGCGCGGAAGGAAGGACACATGACACCGCCGTGCGCCTTGCGACACACCGCTGAGCCGTTGCATAACTCGATAGCGCTGAGAAAACCGCCCTGCCGGCGATAATCGAAAACGTGGTCAGGAACGTAAGGCCGATACTGCGGGCCATAGCGGAGGTTCTCGGTCATCGGCGGGGCCTCGACGATCTTGCCCGGATTCAACTGGGCCAGCGGATCGAAGGCACGCTTGATGTCGCGGAAGGCCTGGTACACTTCCTCGCCAAACAGCTTGCGGTTCCACTCACTGCGCGCCAGACCGTCGCCGTGTTCCCCGCTCAATGCGCCGTTAAATTCCAGAACCAGGTTCACCACTTCTTCGGTGATGCGGCGCATGCGCTCCACATCCTGGGCCTTTTTCAGGTTGAGAATTGGCCGAATGTGCAGGCATCCGACACTGGCATGGCCGTAAAAGGCACCATCCGTCCCGTGGCGATGCAGAATCTCCCGAAATCGCTGAGCGAACTCCGGCAAGCGGTCGGGACTGACGGCAGCATCCTCAACGAAAGTCGTTGGTTTGCGGTCGCCGGGCATACTCAGCAGCACGGGCAAGCCAGCGGTACGGAGATTCCAAAGTGGCGTATATTCTTCAGGCTCTCTCGCTTCGAGCACGGTTTGCACACCGGGCAGAGCTCGTAACCGTTGGACCAGACGCCGTAAACGGCCCTCCACTTCCCGACGGTCCTCGCCATGCAGTTCGACTAATAGAAGAGCAGCCGGATGACCGACAATAAGTCGTTTCTCACGACGCAGGTGGATGTTCTGCTGGGCTAACTCGATGACCAACTGATCGAGTAACTCCACTGCCGAGGGCGAGAACTCCAGGCAGGTAGCTAAAGCATCCAGCGATGCCGCCAGCGATACGAAGTGAGGTACAGCCAACATGCGCACGGCCGGCCGCTTCACAATCTTAACCTCGGCTTCGGTGACAAAACCTAGTGTACCTTCGCTACCGACCAGCAACCAGGCCAGGTTGAGCGTGTCATCCGGCGGCGTAGCCGACTTGGGCGCGAGTCGCTCCGCGAAGACGTCCAGATTGTAGCCGCTTACTCGACGATTGATGCGCGGGAATCGGCGGTGAATCTCGGCGGCGTGGCCGGTAACGATGTCATGCACCGCGCGATAAAGCGCACCTTCCCGCGTCGGCGCCTGGCAGCGCCGTTGCCATTCCCAACGCGACATCGGCTCACATATCAGCGGTGTGCCATCGGCAAGGGCAATCTGAAGACGCAACACGTGATCCATGGTCTTGCCGTACACAATGGAACGCGAACCCGCCGAATTGTTGCCGATCATCCCGCCCAGCGTCGCCTGCTGATGGGTCGAAACTTCGGGGCCAAACTGGTAGCCGTGGGACGCCAGATAACGATTCAATTGCTCCAGAACTACTCCGGGTTGCAAACGCACTGTTTCCTCGCTCAGGTGCAACTCGAGAATGCGATTCAGATACTTGCTGCAGTCCAGGATCAGGCCAGGTCCAATGCTCTGACCCGATAAGCTGGTGCCGCCGCCTCGGGGTACAATCGGCACGCGATGCTCGGCCGCGATAGCCAGCGCGGTATGAACGTCCCGCAGGTGCTTGGGAATCACAACCCCCAGCGGTTCAATCTGATAAATGCTGGCGTCGGTGCTGTAAATCTTACGGCTGGCCAAGTCAAAGCGCACTTCGCCCTCAAGATGTCGCCGCAAGGGTTTTTCCAGAGCACGCCTTCTTTCTTCCCGCCAGTCATTCATGAGTTCGAGAGGTCTCCCTGTGAGCAAGCGGAAAGCTGCAAGCCGTCGTCCCTTGGGGTGGCTGCGGTTCCGCGAATATCGTCATGATTGGTCCTCGCCACGAGCAAACATTTCGGCACGTCTTGGCTTGCATTATCAGGAATCGCTCCCTGCACTCGTCGGACCTGCTGGCCGCCAAGGCGTCGGTTGGCCAAACCAGGTTTCCAGCGTCGTGTACTCGATGTATTCGATGATCGCGCCCTCTTTATGAATGAACGCAACGCGGCCAAATTCGGCAGGCTCAAATGGCCCCAGCACTAGCTCCTCACCGCGAATCGCCTCGTCCAGATTGTCCACGCGGTAAGCAATGTGAGGCAGATGCCAAAGTTTCCACAATCCGACCTGTTTGGGATCGATGTGCGGCATCTCCAGCGGTCGAATGTACTCGATGCGCTGCGGATGAAGTCGGGGGTTAGTAACCCAGACGCGCGTTTGCGGGACCCAGCTTTCCCCGGGATGAGCTTCTGTGGTGATGATGCCAATATGATCGAATTCCCGATACATGTGCACTTCTCCCAAACGTAGGCCCGAGTCCATCTCCATGATACACTACAACCAAGCCGGCTCTTTGCAAAGGAAGGAGGAGGCAGCTATGGACTTGGAAGCGGTGCAGGCCGCGTTACGACACGTGCAATGGGATGGCTGGCTGTTGTATGATTTTCGAGGGAACAATCCGCTGGCGCGGCGTGTTCTCGGTCTGCCGGAGCAGCTAATCACCACTCGCCGATGGTATTATTTCATCCCGGCCACTGGCGCACCTGTCAAGCTGGTCCATCGCATTGAGGCTGCCGTGCTCGACAGTTTGCCGGGAGAAAAACAGGTTTATCTGCGCTGGCAAGAACTGGAGTCCGCCTTGCGCGCGCTGGTAGCAGGCCGACGCATCGCTCTGGAGTACTCGCCGCACAACGCCATTCCATACGTTTCCCGCGTTGATGCCGGCACAGCAGAACTGTTGCGCAGTTTCGGAGCCGAACTGCTCTCCTCAGCCGATCTGGTGCAACTCTGGGAAGCCGTATGGACGCCACAGCAATGGCAATTGCATCAGCAAGCCGCTCAAATTACGGATGCCGCATTTACTCACGCCTTCAGGTTCATCGCTGAGCAATTACGCGCTGGTCATCCAGTTCGTGAAAGCGAAGTCCAGTCCAGGATTCTGCATCATTTCGCTCAGCACGGCCTGATTACTGACCACCCGCCCATCGTGGCGGTCGGTCGCCATAGTGGCGACCCGCATTACACCATCACTCCCCAGACGGATGCTCTGATCTCCACGGAGCAGCTGGTGCTGATAGACCTGTGGGCCAAGATAGATCACCCCGATGGCGTTTACAGTGATCTGACGCGCGTGGCCTGGACGGGTGCCTCGGTGCCGCCGCGGGTGCAGGAAATTTTCCGCATCGTCGCGCGGGCCCGCGACCAAGTCATCGAGCACGCGCGTCGCGCCTTCGCTCAGGGCGAGACTATTCGCGGCTGGCAACTGGATGAAACCGCCCGTCGTGTCATCACTGAAGCGGGTTACGGAGATTTCTTCCTTCATCGCACCGGCCATAACATCGGCCGTGAAGTACACGGCAACGGCGCTCATCTTGACAATCTCGAAACCCACGATGATCGCCGCGTCCTGCCGGGCACCTGTTTTTCCGTGGAACCTGGTATTTACCTGGAGGAGTTCGGCATCCGCAGCGAGGTCAACGTGTTCGTAGATTGGAACGGTCAAGTGTATGTGACCGGAGGCACGCCCCAATCATACGTTCCCGCTCTGCTTGCAGAAACTTCACCGTGACGCTTGTTCCACGCTGCGGTCCAAAGCCAGCATATCGTGTTGTTATAGCGCTGCTTTATCTCCGCATCGTTCCGTTTGCGTGGCCACTGGACGGCATGAAAGTTGCGCCCGCGCCACTATTCGATAACGCCCTTAATGTGTGCGGTCTCCACCATCCCAGCCTCAAGACCCGGTTATCGCCCCTTGTTGAGCGCCTGTACACAATCCCACGTACCTGCAGCGGGAATTGCTCGATGCCATCACAGAGAGCCCCGGCGAAACAGACCTTTTCCCGATGAACTAACCTGGAGCAGAGGATGAGATTACCGCTCCATTCGCACCATTCCCAGGTTCAAGCTTTGTGCCCGTTGCTCGCCCTAGTACTCCGACATTCGAACCCTCGAAACCGCAAATGACGTAGATTGGCTTGTAGGACTCACCGAAGGAATTACCAGTTGTTCACATCTGAAGCAGCACTGCGACTGCTGTGAGCTGGCGAACAACAGTAACTGCGATTGCGCAAGTCGCTCTTATGAGGAGAGGACATCAACCAGTGAAGGGCCGCAGCGATTTCCAGGGCTCTTCCTGACTCATGTCAATCAGCGCTGGCCCCCGAATCTTGGCCGGCGAGAGAATGGCCAGGAAATGGAGCGTCTGGCTGCCGATATTGTATGTCCCGTGCACCACGTCTTTGGGAATATGGGCAATTTCCCCAGGACCGAGGATGCGTTTTTCGCGGTCCACCCATTGCTCGGCAGTACCTTCGAGAATGTAAATGATTTCCTCCATTTCCGGATGGCGGTGGAAAGCGTGCGCTTTGCCTGGCGGCATGTGCACGCGCACCAGCAACAATTGCTCCGCCTCGACCAAACCAGGCCGACAAAGCCAATCATGAGGGCCCCAGGGTAGTTGTTCTACCTGCATTTCATTGGCGGTGACGAATCGCAGCGGCATAGCTCCTCCTATGGCTTGCGTGGCCTACCCAGCACGAATCTTTCCAACTCCAAGATCACTTGCGAGTCTCCGGAGCCGATGGTTTGTTTGATCTTACCCACACCTTCTGCAAACCAGATGGTGGTTTCCAGAGGCTTCCCGGCCACCTCAAAATCAATCACGGTCGCCAAAGCTTTGAATTTTCCGGCCGGCACCTCCACTTCCTCGAATCGGGTCTTTACTTTGCCGGAGATCTTTTCTGTCCCGATTTGGGAGGCAAACTCCCAGGAGTCGCCAGCCTTGGCGGGATAGCGCAAGAACAGAATGGGTGGTTTTGCCTCACTACCCTGTGCGCGATGCCGATAGAGCCCCTGGGGCGACACGCGTACATGCTCGGTGGCGACCACGGCGCCCTTCACCTGGGCCTCGATGCGTATCAGTGGAACGTTATTGATGGTCTCTACGTCGGCGACAACTTCGGAAATCGAACCTCTCACCTGATCACCCACTACAATTCGGAAATCCCACCGCGTTCCGATGAGTAGGGGATAATAATCGCCCTTGCCACCAGTTCCCGGCTGGCTCCAAACCGTCTCGCTGGCGACTATAACTGCCACCACCGCCCATGTAATCAGGCCTCGACTAATTACAGACCCTCGTGCCGAAGTAAACATGTAAGTCTCCTCGCGGTAAAGGTTAGTTGTGTGCGCGGGATATTTATCCCCAATCTTCACCATATGAACTGGTTCCACCAAGAGCCAATGCGATGATGATTTTTCACTTGAATTTGGACTGCCTGAAGTTTGGAAAGTTCTCTGCTGGCGAGAGACTACATGCAAACACTTTATTCGTCAGCGAGCCGGCAAGTGGCAAAGCATGAGCTTAATGCCGTCTGAGTTTCGCGACTGGATCTCACAAAACCGCAGATTACGCAGTTGAACGCAGAGCCTTGCGCAGAAAAGAGTCGCCGATAGTCCAAGCTCGCCATATCCGCGACTCGCAGATGATTTTGCACCTTATCCAGCGTCGCGCTCTGTTGTTCACCTCTATCAAATACTTTCGCTTGCGTCTACAGGTTCGCTCTCGAACAGAGTTTCGGGAAAACTAAGGTGGCAACAAGCATTTCCCTGTCCCTTTTCATTGGCTCGGTACTCGGAAGCCCCCAGGCCTATGAGAAAAGGTAGCATTCCCTGCAATTTCCTGGTACCTTTTCATTACGCAGTAATCGAACCTTTGCTAGGTGCAACTTTGGAAGTAGCATTCCCTGCAATTTCCTGCTACCTTTTCATTGGCTGGGTACTCGGAAGAGCCAGTCCACAAGGAAGACTCCGATATTCGCTGTGCCTAGCGCTGTAAGCCGGCAGGTCCAGGCGAAGTTAGTCTCCCACCCCGTAAGGCGATTAGCCACGAGATGCTCGGACAGAACGCGTCCTTCTCTGTACGCTCCAAATCGGACCCGGCAACTCGGCATCCACATGTGTCGCCGCAGTTGGACTATTCCGGACCCCGCACGGTGTAAAGACACTTCTAGCTTTTATGGTAAGGTGCGCGCCGGTGCGCACAAGTTGGCTCGAAAAACCCAACTTCTCGGATGTTTCCAGGGGTTGCGAGTTCAGGGCCTACTGAGTGGCACAATCGCGCTGCACTAGGATCCGAATTCGACACGCCAACGCTTATTTTTTCTTGGGCACGTGAACGGCAACCGCAGTGCTACGGTCGCCCACGGCCAGGCGAATCTGCACGGGTTCGCCGGGGGTAAGGTCACCTTCGAGCCGCGCATTGCCAGCCAGCCGATAGGATTTTTCCACAAGTTGACCGTTTTCCTTGAGCTGAATGGTCAAGGTGCGTGTCCCTGCGTCATAGCCACGCACGGTGCCACTGATAGTCGGTCCCTGCGCGTGGATTACCTGCGCTGTCTTGCGGTCCAGTGCTAATACTACCGAAACCGCCAAGTCCTCACTCAGGTCGGTCAGCTTTCCTTCCTTGGAAGTTTCGTTCTTATTGACGCCATCGCTCATGAGAATCTTCGCTTGCGGCGGTATGAAGATTTCCAGCTCCGCAGGACCACCTTTTTCCTTGCGTCCGATAGTAATGACGCAACGTTGGGCATTCACATGGCGAACGATACCGTGAATCATAGGGGGATGAGCTTCCAACGCGCGGACTTCTTTGCCGTCCGGCGACAGACGCAACGTGACGTGATCGCCGGGCTGCAAGTCCGCCAATTGTCCCGGTTTTGCCTCCTGTCCTTTCCCGAGCAGCCAGGCGACGCGAACCTGGGGACTCAGCGTGAACGTTTTTTCTTCCGCGCGTTTCTCACCGTCCTTGCGGGCAATGAACACTGTCAACGTGTTCTTCACCGCATCTACGCTTTGCACTCGTGCAGCGAGGACTGACTCGTCAACCCGTGCCTCTTTTTTCTTGTCCGCCCAAGCCACGCCTAAAGAAAGCAGGGCCAGTGTGAGCAGTGCTGTGATGGTGGAGCCAGTTCCTTGAAGCAGGTGGCGCATAGTCATAATCCCCCCTCTTGATCCTGATTTGACCAAAGCCAACCTATGGTATTATTTCCCGACCAGCATGTTATTGATACACGGCAAAGTTCAGGCAGCGTGCGTAAGAAGGGGCCTGTTTTTCGAGCCGTTCAATGCGGCCAATTCCTGAGCAACGGGATGAGGTCGCCAGGTTGGTGTAGGAGGTAATCGGGACGCGAGGCCAGTAATGACCGCCGGGAGAATGTTCCCCACAGAGCAGCGCCAGTGCGACAAGCGGCTGCGCGTCCTGCCTCGACGTCAGCCGCAGCATCACCTACAACCAGGGCCTGACACGGGTGGATCTGAAAGTGGCGAAGGATGACCAGAATGCCATCGGGGGCCGGCTTATGGCGTGGCACGTCATCACTAGTAACCACAAGGCCCAAGCGTGGCAGCAGACCAAACTGTTCGAGGGTCAACATCGTGGAAGACCTTCCTTTTCCGGTAAACACCGCTAAGTGCCAACCGCATTGTTCCGCGCACTGGAGCATTTCCTCGACGCCGGGAAACAGTCGCACCTGCCTCCTGAGCCCCTCCTGATACAAGCGCAAGAACGCGCGATGGGCTTCATCGAGATGACTGGCAGCGTCGTGCGGAGCCAACTCGCTATTACGCAATAACCGCTCCAGACATCCTCGCTCCGCAGGGCCAAAAGTGGCGACAATCTCTTCGTCGGTGGGTGGCCGAAAAACAAACGGCCTGACTGCTTCCCGAAAGGCGGACAGCAAGTGGGGAAAAGAATCCAGCAGTGTCCCGTCCAAATCGAGCACCAGAACCCGTGGGGTGGTCATGGCCACATCAGGGTTTTTTCTCATTGTAGCAGCGACGGCGTCAGTTCGTGGTTCGACGCCAGACCCCGCGCCGGGTAACTCTACGACAAACCACTATATCCAAAAAGAGGCATGCCGCTAGCGATCATGGACCTGGCGCATCCAAGCCAGGGTTTGTTTCAACCCGTCGCGTAAGGAGACACGAGGCTGAAAACCAAGTTCACATTTTGCCCGGGAAATGTCGGCGAGGGAGTGGCGGACATCGCCGCGACGGGGTGGGCCGTGCTGAGGCAAAATCCGAGTCCCCAGCAATTCGTTGAAACAGCGAACCAGGTCGAGGATCGTGGTAGCCCGGCCGGTGCCCACGTTATAAGCCTGGCCTTGGGCGTTGGGGACTTGTGCTGCCCGCAGGAGTGCTTGCACAGCATCCTGGACATAAACGAAATCACGCGACTGCAAACCGTCGCCGTGAATCATCGGGGCTTGGCCTCGACTCATAGCCGATGCAAACAAGGCAATGACACCGGAATACGGACTGCGTGGTTCCTGACGCGGGCCATAGATGTTGAAAAAGCGGAGCACCACGGTTTCCAAACCGAAGGCTTGCGAGAAGGCGCGGCAATACAATTCACCGGCCAGCTTGGCTGCCGCATAGGGCGACAAAGGGCGTAACGGATCGTCTTCCCGACGTGCTCCGCCGCTCAAATCACCGTAACAGCTACTGCTGCCTGCATAAATCACCCTGCGCACCCCCATCTGCCGCGCCGCTTCCAGAAGGTTCAACGTTCCCGTGGCGCAGACCGCATGAGTGAGCTGCGGTTCTTCTAAACTCCGTTGCACCGAAGCAATAGCCGCCAGGTGAAACACACACTCACAATCGCGCACTGCCCGTTCCACTACTTCGTGATCGGTAACACTGCCTTCCACCAATTCAATCTGCGACAGCACCGATAGGAGATTCTCGCGTCGGCCGGTGCTGAAATCGTCCAGCACGCGGACACGCCAGCCTTCACTCACCAAAGCTTCTACGAGATGCGAGCCCAGAAAGCCGGCTCCTCCCGTGACCAGACATTGTCGCATAATCTAAGCATAGCACAACGAAGCGCTCCTTACGAGACGAAACTGCCTCGGCTCATGGCTTTCACTTCCCAATACAGAATCGGCTGAAAATGCGATCCAGCAAATCTTCCGTGTAGATTTCTCCCAGCACCGCCCCCAGTTCTTCTAATGCAGTGCGCACCTCCACCGTGATCAATTCCGCGGGTTCGTTCTGAAGCAGCAATGCCTCCGCTTGTTCCAAGGCGCTGTAAGCCTGACGCAGATGGTGCTGGCAACGCCCGAGACTGACGGCCAGAGGGTCCACGTCCAAACAAGCTCGCGCTTGCTTTGCGATGTATTTTTCCAATTCGTTCAGCCCTTGCCCGGTCATCGCACTGGTAACCACGCTGGGCAGTCGGGCTAACATATCTGAGCTGGCGGCAACTGTTGGTTGCTCCGGTGCGAGATCCGCCTTGGTCCACACCAGCACCGTGCGCAACGGGTCCAAGGACTGGATAGCGTCCAAGTCCTCCCCAGTAACAGGCTCGTTCCTGGGCAAACAATAAACTACCAACTGAGCTCGACGGACCTCTTGAACACGAAACGCTTGGGCTTGAACGGTGATCGTATCAGCATCGGTTGGGTCCGGGTTCTGATTTGTCTCTGCGCGGACCGGTTCGATGCCGGCGGTGTCCACCAGTTCAATCAGCAGGCCGTCTAGACGACGGGTCGCAGTCAAGTAATCCCGAGTTGTCCCCGGCACGGGACTGACCAGGGCAGCATCTGCACCGCACAAAGCGTTGAACAAACTGCTCTTGCCCGCGTTCGGCCGACCCGTCAACACAACACGGAAGGTTTGCCGTACCAGGCCACGCTCTTCGATGCGTCTCAAGGCTGCTGCGATTTCATCGCGAGCCAGCCGACATTTTTCTATCAGCGTATCGCGCACTGCGAAAAGAAGGTCTTCTTCCGGAAAATCCAGACTCGCTTCCAGCTCCGCCAGCAAATCCAGCACTTGCTCTTTGACACGGAGCATAGGCGAAGCCAGGTTCCCGGCCAATTGCCCGAGGGCCTCCTGGAGAGAATCGGGACGCTGGGCGTGAAGAACCGCCAGAAGTGCCTCCGCTCGTGTCAGGTCCATCTTGCCGGCCAGAAACGCCCGCAGAGTGAACTCCCCCGGCAGTGCTAGTCGCGCTCCGTGGGTCAGGAGGCGCTCCAGCACAGCTTGAACCAGCGGCGGACACCCCGGCAAGTGCAATTCGACCAAATCCTGGCCTGTGTAACTTCGCGGTCCCTGAAAAACTACCAGCATGACGGGGATCGGCGGCAGAGATGCCACGTGCATCAGGAAGGTGTCGTAAACGCCACGGTGTTGGGGTTCTTCAAGAGCGTCGGTCGGGAGGAGGGAGCGCAGCACGGCCCAGGCATTCTTCCCACTCAGCCGAACAATGGCACGCGCCGCCGGGCCAACGGCACTTGATACCGCCGCAATCGTATCATCTACCTGAAAGCGTGGCAGGTTCTGCATCGCCCTCCGCACTGAGGCTGTCTGTCTGACGTCAACTCTACTGAAACCATACTCCGTTGTTATTGTAAGCGTAGTTTCATCCTGCGCAGCAGCGGGCACCCATCAGGAAGACCTCCGACAAGTCGGTGCGTGGCGCCAACCCAGCGAGCTGCTGGCACCTTACCAGCGTTTGAAGAGTCGGACGCTGGCCAGCTTCCCAAGTGTCCTGCTCAGTGGGGGCGGTTCTTTCCCAGCGGAGCCAGGAAACCAGAGGCACGAATGTAGGGTTCCAATTCTGTGCTGCGCATTACAAGCAGGAGCAAAGGCGTAGTCATCAGAGTGGTAAGCACTGCCATCAGTACGAGCATGCAGAACACGCTGTCGCTAATCACCCCCAAGTCGCGCCCCACATTGATGACGACTAATGCCATGAGCGCGCGGGTGTTCATCATGGTGCCGATGCAGAAAGCCTCCCGCCAGTGGAATCCGCCCAAACGAGCTGCCAACGTACACCCTCCCAGCTTGCCTGCTATTGCAGCCAGACAAACCAAACCACAGAATCCCCACAGCGTCCAGGAATCGAGTGTGCCCACATTAGTACGCAGTCCTGTATAGGTGAAGAAGATAGGCAGGAAGAAGGCCGTGAGAAAATCCAGCATCCTGCGACGTAAGGCGTCCCGTATCACGACCTCCCGCGAGCATATCGCCCCGAACAAAAATGCTCCGAATATGGCAAAGATGCCGATCAGGTTAGTGGCGGTGGCGCAGAGCAGCACCACGGCCAGAAGTACGGCCAGTTCGTTAATGGTAATGTCACCGTCGGGTCGTTCCGCCAATCGGGAGGCGAACCAGCGGACAATGGGCCGGCCCAGAACCAGCAGGCCTAAGGCGAAACCGACGGTTTCCACCACCATCAGAACGATCCGCCAAAGCTCGAATTCCGCGCGGGTAATCCCAGCCACCGCCGCCAGTAAGATCCAGCCGCCGGCATCATCCACGGCTGCCGCGGAAATGGTTATGGTGCCTAACCGGGTGCGCGTGATGTTCAGCTCCATCATGATCCGCCCCAAGATTGGCAACGCCGTGATCGACAATGCCGTCGCCAGGAACAGCGCAAAACCCACTTTGGGTAGACCGGGTACATAGGGATACATCCACTCCGCCAATCCCAGACCTAATACGAAAGGCAGGGCTATGCCCGCTACCGAGGTAAAAAATGCTGCTTTGCCGTGCCAACGCAGGTGTCCAAAATCAAACTCCAGCCCCACCAGAAACAACAGGAAAATCAGTCCCAATTGACTGAGCGTGCTGAAAATGGAAGTGAGCAAGTGATCCGCCAGGGCGTGAGGTACGTGCGGCAGGCCGGGATGAAACAGCGCATGGAATATCTGCGGAAACAGTGCCCCGAACACCGACGGGCCGAGCACCAGGCCCGCGATAATCTCCCCGACCACCCCTGGCTGGTATATGCGTCGCGCCAACGTCGCAAAGAACCGTGCTACCAGAATAATTACGATCAATTGCACCAGAACCGGCAAAAGCATTTCCTCCACATGCACTCGCCGCAGCGACTGCACTAAGTCCTCCAACGACCATGAGCGCATATCTCCAGCCGATGTTTGCTCAAGCGTCAGCAGCATCAGTGCCACCACAGCACGACTCCTTACCAGGCGGGAATAAGCGAGAGGAAAAGATTAGCGGCTGGGGTTGTTATAGTTACCCGGTCCAGGAATCGTTGAGGGTCCGCAACTGTTCTCGCAGGCCAATGCGCAACAACGCGACCACACGGTTGCAAAAGGGTGCCGGGATACTTAGAATCGAGCTTACACAAACCTATTCAGGTGGGCGGCAGGAATGAATAGCGGGCGGAATTCTTCTGTGGCTCCACGGTGATCGCTTTGTGGTCCCTCTGAGCCAGAGCCAGATGTGGTATCTCTTCACGGGCAGCTTCAGGCTTGCCCAGCCGCGTGCCTGTACAATGCCGCTTTTCCAGAGTGTCACGCAGCGGCAGTTTCCGCGACTGCCGCTCAAGCTTTACTGACTCAACTCCGGCCAGCAGGAATACGAATATGCCGCATCGTCTGGTTACTTGCGCGATTATCGGTTTTTGGCTTGGCACGATGGGATACTTGGTGGTCAGGGAATGGCATCAACGTGGGCAAGCTCCGCCAATACTTGCAGAGGTCGTGGCCCAGGCTTCCAAACAACCCGTGGAATGGCACGTTTTTCGGCGCAACCGTGGCCCGGACGGCAATTGGGAATCACCCGTCTCAGTGGGCACCGTGGTTTCGTATTTGCAACGAGATGAAGCCAACAACGTCACCAGTATCGTGCACCAGTTGGAGTTGGATGTCGGGCAAATCTGGCATCACTGGCCCCTGACGGAGTCTGCCGGCCCGCTGCGCATGGAGTCGCGATTGGAAATCGGCTTATTTGGCGAAATCCAGCGGTTACGCATTGTCGGAGGCTGGATGGCTTGGTCGCGCTGGTTGCTCTTGGCAGACTTGGTGCCTCGCCCCGACCACCAGGCGATCCTCCGTTTCATGCTCAACCTCCCCGGCGGCGTCTGGCGTCAGGAATACCTCGTTCCCTGGTCGAATCAATCGCTGCCCCTCAACAGTCTGGGGCCGCCAGATCAGATACCTCAGCTGCGCCCTGGTCAGCGCTGGACTATCTCCTCGCTGGACATAGTAGGCTTTTCTGGTTCCCCTGGCGCGGCCACGGCCGGTCTCGTCCTACCTCAGGCCGTTTCCTTGACCTGGGAAGGACACGGCTACACCTGCCTGGTCGTGCAATTCCAGCGGGCCGGTTTGGAAGCAGAATGGTGGGTCGCTCAGGATGAACCAGTGCGCCATTGGGTGCTGCAACAAGTCGTCCGTTGGTCAGATACCGAATTGACTCTGGTACGGCAATCAGAATGTCGCCGTCAGGATCTGCTGGTTCCGCCATCGTGGTTCTATCGCCTGCCTTGAGGATTCCGCCTATGAGCCGGCCGGCTGCCATCGAACTGGAAAACGTCACGCGCACCTTCGGCACCAAAGTCGCCGTTGATCAACTCTCCCTGCAGGTTCACGCAGGTGAGCTTTTCGCTTTCCTGGGACCGAACGGGGCCGGCAAGACCACAACCATCAAGATGATCTGCGGTTTGCTGCGACCGACACGTGGCACGCTGCGGGTATGTGGCTACGATGTACAAATGCAACCTGAGTTAGCCCGTGCTTGCTTGAGTTACGTTCCGGATAATCCCTACCTTTACGAAAAACTCACCGGGCGCGAATTCTTTCAACTCGTGCTCGATCTCTACGAGGTACCTGCCGCCGAAGGTCATCGCCGCATCCAGGAACTTATCGAAATCTTCGATTTAGATGGCTATCTGGATGATTTGACCGAAACCTACTCCCACGGTATGAAACAGCGCGTGGCGTTCGCTGCAGCGCTGCTGCATGGCGCCCGCGTGCTCGTGGTAGATGAACCAACGCTCGGCCTGGATCCTTACGGCATGCGTGCGCTCAAGAATCTATTGCGTCAGCACATTCGTCAGGGAGCCACCGTTTTTCTGTCCAGCCACTCCCTTGACTTGGTGGAAGCCTTGGCGGACCGTATCGGCATCGTCGCACGTGGACGCCTGATCACCGTAGGCACCCTGGAGGAATTGCGCCGACTGGCTCACAGTCAAGGCTCGCTCGAAGATGTTTTCCTCCGATTGACTAATCGTGAAATGCTCCAGCCTGCCCATGAACCCCGCGCCTGAGTCGCACGCTCGACTTGCTTCCACGCTCTCTCCGCAGGCCGTGAAAAACTCGGTTGGTCGCCTGGCTCGGGATCGTCTCCAACCGCAGCGAGCCTGGGTAATCTTTCGGCTTCATTGGTGGCTGTTGCGTAATCATCTTTGGATTCAACTGACTCAGGCACGCCTGCGCACGCTGCTGCTGCTCGCTATTGCAGCCATTTTATGGTTCAGTCTGGCTGCCCTCACTCATTCGGCCTTCGACTTGCTCACGAACCTGATTATGCCGGGCTATCTTCTGACCCAGTTCAGTCAATTGCTTCTGGGAGCTCTGGCGATCGCGTTGGGGAGTCTGTTAGCCTTCACTGCGGGTCTGACTTGTTACTTGGAATTGTTCCGCGCGCCCGATGCCGCCTTCTGGCTCTGTTCGCCGTTGCCCGCGGACCGCATCTTTCTTTTGAAATATCTCCGCACTTTATATCCTGGCTTCTGGATGCTCAGTCTACTGGTCTTGCCAGTGTTATGGGAATGGCACACCTGTTTACGAGCACCTTGGTGGTCGTATGGAGTCCTGCTCGTGGCGCTGGCTGGGCTACTGGTGTTGGCAGCGAGTTTCGGCTGCCTGGTGTGCCTGCTGCTGGTCTGGATGGTTCCGGGACACAGCCGACGGCTTTTCGTTCTCCTTGCCACATTGCTGGTGCTCTTGACCGCTTGGTACCTGGGCACTCTGGTACCCCGCGAGAATCTTTCGGAAGGGCTGCTCCGCTGGATGCGTCAGGTCATTCACCGTCTGCAACCGTTGCAATGGTTCCTGGCTCCCAGTCGCTGGTGGAGTTCGGCGCTCACAGATGCCGCCACGGGCCAATTGCGTTCTGCGGTTTTTGCCACGGCATTGCTGTGGAGTAATGCCCTGATGCTCTATCTGCTCACCGCCTGGTTTGCCGGCCGGGTTTATCGCCCCTGCTACACTATCATTGCCGGCCTGGGCGACCGGCGGCATCAAGCCTCATTGAGCCGGCTGGTACGCGGGTTAGTCTGGCCGTTTCCCTGGCCTGCGCGGTCTATTCGCGCTCTGCTCCGCAAAGACCTCCTCACCCTTGCTCGGGACCCCGTGCAATGGGGCCAACTCGGTGTGCTCGCCTCTATCCTGGCTGTGTATTTCTGGACCGTGGCCCAACTCGGTCATGAAACCCTGCCCCTGTTCTTACGACGTATCCTCCAGCTCCTCAACTTAGCTATGGTCGCCCTGACTCTCGCTACTTGGGCCAGCCGCTTTGTTTACCCCCTGGTCGCCCAGGAAATTCGCGCCTTGTGGCTACTGGCCCTGGCACCGATTCGTCGAGCTCATGTACTATATGCCAAATGGATGTTCGCCAGTCTCTTGGGAATCGGCGGGGCGCTCGTCGTACTCTTATTGAGCCACTGGATGCTCTGCCTGGACGCCACCGCCGCCTTGCTGCACACCACTGCCGCCATCACCTTGGGCCTCAGCTTGGCCGGAACCAGTGTGGGTCTGGCAGGCTTGTTTGTGCAACCTCGCGAACTGAGTCCGACTCAACCGTTAACTTCCTACGGTAATACCATCACGTTGCTTCTATGCATCGCCCTTGCCTTGTGCGTAACCGGATTGGCAGGCTTTTCTTTGTTTCTCGATTTCCAGAACACACCTCTCACCGATGATTTTTCTCAACCGAGTGCCCCCGCCTCACCCCAGGTACGCGACTGGATCCTAGGCGTCAGTCAGTTGATAGCGGGGTTCTGTATCTCGCTCGTCTTTCTTCATCTCGGCCAACGCCGCTTGCAGCGCCTGGAATGCTGACGATCTCGGGCCTCGCAATTCCCCGCCTGACAACTCTTGCCACCTTGGCTCAAACGAACAAAGTAACCCGAAAGGCATTGAATTTCTCAAGGAGGGCTCAGTCATGCGGCCGCGTGTAGTTACTGTGATTCTCGCAGGAGGGAGAGGTACTCGACTAGAACCCCTGACCCGGGACCGTGCCAAACCCGCCGTTCCTTTTGGCGGGCTTTACCGCATCATTGACTTTACCTTGTCGAATTGCATCAACAGTAATCTGCGCCAGGTTTTTATTCTCACTCAATACAAGGCCCTGAGTCTTCATCGGCACATTGCCCTCGCTTGGGATTTCTTAAGTCGCCAACTCGGAGATTATATCCAGATCCTTCCCCCTCAACAGCTCCTGGATGAAACCTGGTATAAGGGTACTGCTGATGCCATCTATCAGAATATCTATGCTCTCGAACAGGAGGAGCCAGATCTGTTACTTATCCTCGCCGGGGATCACATCTATAAGATGGACTATAGCGATATGTTACGCTTCCATCTCGATGCGGCCGCCGACGTTACTATCGGATGCATCCCAGTACCTGTCTCTGAATGTCGTCATTTCGGTATCATGGAAATTGACGCTCAGCAGCGGATTCAGGTGTTCCGTGAGAAACCCCGTGAAACTAAGCCTATGCCGGGCAGCACCGACAGATGCCTGGCTTCGATGGGGATTTACGTCTTCAATGCACGGCTTCTGTTCGACATACTTTGTCAGGATGCTCTGAATAAAGACAGCAAACACGATTTTGGCCAGAACATTATTCCGTTTATGATCGAAAACGGCCATCGCGTTTTTGCTTATCATTTTCGCGACATGAACCGCAAAGCCGAACCTTATTGGCGCGACGTGGGAACGATAGATTCTTACTACCAGACGAATATGGACCTGATCACCGTTGACCCGGTATTGAACCTGTACGACCGCGATTGGCCCATCCGCACTTATCAACCGCAATTACCGCCTCCTAAATTCGTCTTCGGTGATCACGGTCTGGGACCTGAAGTGCGACGTGGCGAGGCGATTGACAGCATGGTTTGCAGCGGTTGTATTATTAGCGGGGGGCATGTTTATCGAAGTATTTTGTCCCCGAATGTCCGCGTCAACAGCTATGCCTTAGTCGAAGACTCGATTCTATTTGAGGGGGTAGATGTTGGCCGACATTGTCGCATTCGCCGCGCCATTATAGACAAAGGTGTCAGAATCCCGCCCGGCACCCGATTGGGTTACGACTTAGAACATGACCGCCGCCGAGGTTTCACGGTAACCGAGTCGGGAATCGTCGTAATACCTAGAAATGAGCCTTCGGAAACCTTTCTCAAGTAGGCGGCGCTGACTCACGGTGTCGAGTTGTCCTGGGATACATACTTTCACAGACTGGATTTCTCCTACGATGGCTGGAGAGAAGCAAGCGTATGTTCTCAAGGCGCACCGGACTTGCGATTGCTCTGGGATTGGCGATTTTCGCCGTGAGTATAGGGATAATCTGGTACCGCTCCCGGTATCCGTTGAGCGCTACACGCCTGGATCAGGCCCGTCAATTATGGCGCGAGCATGGCCCCGTCAGTTATAACCTCCTGATCACTATTGAAGGACGTATGCCAGGGACTTATTGGGTGGAAGTACGCAAGGGGCAAGTCGTGCGGGCTGTACAACGTCCATCCCAGCACCAGGAAGTGGATTTGCTAACCGTCGTCCTGCCTGATGGACGCGTGCTTCGCCGCGATGGCTTGGAATGGACTGTTCCCGGACTATTTGATTGGCTGGAGCGTGACTTAGAACGCGATCGCGCAGGAACCAGCAGCTACACTTATCTGCGTTTCGACCCTCGGGATGGCCACCCGATAGAGTATGTCCGCTCCGAGTCGTCTCAACGCTACCGCTTCCACGTTCAACTGTTTCTAGTGCACGATGAATAAACATCCTGCACTGCAAGGTCGTATTATGTATAGACACCTAGTCCTTAGTCACTAAGTTCCTGGCATTCTGAAACTAAGGCAATTCCGTCGCCCCCATCAGAAAGCGATCGACCTCACGAGCGGCACCGCGTCCTTCGTTAATCGCCCAAACTACTAAGCTCTGTCCTCTTCTCATATCTCCCGCTGCGAATACCTTCGGAATGTTCGTTTGAAACTTGCCGTACTCCGCCTTGACGTTAGTGCGTGCATCTTGTTCGATACCGAGTTCTTTCAGGATCGGATTTTCAGGGCCAAGAAATCCCATAGCTAACAGCACCAGCTGCGCGGGCCAGACCTGTTCAGTGCCCGGGATTTCCCTGGGAGTAAGTCGGCCATTATCTTTGATCCATTCGATGCGAACGGTGTGCACCTCACGCACGTAGCCGCTGCTGTCGCCTGAAAAACGCTTCGTCTGGATCAGGTATTCGCGCGGGTCCTTGCCGAAAACTGCCGCTGCTTCCTCCTGACCGTAATCGAGCTTATAAACTTTGGGCCATTGGGGCCAAGGGTTGTCAGGAGCCCGTGTTAATGGCGGACGTGGCAAGATTTCAAACTGCACTAAGCTGCGACACCTCTGCCGCAACGCAGTAGCTACACAGTCGGTGCCCGTATCGCCACCCCCGATGACAATAACGTCCTTATCCCGCGCCGATATAGGTGTCTGATCCACGCTGTTGGTATCTAATAAAGTCTTAGTGGTTGCCGTCAGGAATTCCATGGCGAAATGGATGCCCTTAAGATGCCTGCCTTCAATAGGCAGGTCGCGAGGTTGAGTCGCCCCACAGCATAAGACCACCGCATCAAAATCCTCTAATAACTGCCTAGCCGGATAATCAACTCCGACATGGCACCCGGTGATGAAGCGAACACCCTCGGCAGCCATCAGATCTACGCGACGCTGCACAAGCCGTTTTTCCAGCTTCATATTGGGAATGCCATACATCAGCAATCCACCGATACGGTCGGCTCGCTCGAAAACAGTAACCCAGTGCCCTGCTTTGTTAAGTTGATCGGCACATGCCAAGCCGGCGGGCCCGGAACCGACTATCGCAACTTTCTTGCCCGTGCGTTTCGCCGGGGGCATCGGCCGAATCCAACCCTCCTCAAACGCTTTATCTATAATCGCACATTCGATGGACTTAATGGCCACAGGGGGCTCGGTAATTCCCAAAACGCAAGAACCTTCACAAGGTGCCGGGCAGACTCGGCCAGTGAATTCCGGGAAATTGTTGGTCTTGGCCAAACGTTCATAGGCCTCCCGCCACAAGCCCCGATATACGAGGTCGTTCCATTCCGGGATCAGGTTGTTTATCGGGCAACCGGAGGCCATTCCGGCCAATACCATGCCCGTATGGCAAAACGGAATGCCGCAATCCATGCAGCGCGCCGCTTGCCGACGCAAGGCTTCCTCATCGGCATGAGCATGAAATTCGTGCCAATGCCGCAGGCGCTCGAAAGGAGGTTCCTGCGCCGGTGTCTCGCGCGAATATTCTAAGAATCCCGTGGGTTTACCCATAGTTTCGCAGCTCCCCAATCAGGCTGCTATCCTCGCCACTTCCAAGTTGCAAATATCCCTCGATAATTGCGCTTCTGTGTATCAGTTGCCACCTATACGCATCAAATCGCGGGCGTTTTCCTCAAAGGCCGCCATCAGAACTTCCTCTTCAGGCAACCCTCGTGCCCGTAAACGTTTCTGTGTCTCTATCACTCGGCGATAATCATTCGGATAGACCTTGACAAATTTAGGTTGATATTCTTCCCATAAAGCTAAGATTTTCCATGCTTTCCTGCTGCCAGTGTATTGCGCGTGTTTGCGGATCATCTCGCGAACTTCTTCCACATCGTCTGGGTCTTCCAAAGGGAAAAGTTTCACCATGCTGAGATTACATTTTCGGGGAAATTCACCGGTTTCGTCTAATACATAAGCAATGCCGCCGGACATGCCCGCGGCAAAATTGCGTCCCGTAGGCCCCAGAACGACGACGCGTCCTCCGGTCATATATTCGCAGCCGTGATCGCCGACCGCCTCAACCACCGCACAGACACCGCTATTGCGCACGCAAAAACGCTCTCCGGCCATCCCGTATATATAGGCCTCCCCACTGGTCGCACCATAAAACGCCACGTTACCGACAATGATGTTTTCCTCTGGCAGGAAGGTGGAACCACGTGGCGGATAGACAATAATCTTGCCCCCCGAAAGCCCCTTGCCGATGTAGTCATTGGCATCTCCCTCTAGTATCAGGGTAATTCCCCGAGGAATAAAAGCACCGAAACTTTGACCAGCCGAGCCTTGGAAATGGAGGGTGATTGTGTCCTCTGGCAGGCCGTCGCTTCCATAGCGCCGTGTCACCTCACTTCCTAAAATCGTACCGACTACGCGGTTCGTATTTCGTATGGGCAGGGTTGCCCGAACCGGTTGAGCTTCCTCTAATGCAGGACGACAAAGCTTCAAGAGGACATTCCAATCGAGCGACTTTTCGATGCCATGATTTTGCGGAATCTGACAGTAAGTTCCCCAATCAGAAGGTACCTCAGGCTTATATAGAATGGCCGAGTAGTCTAAGGTCCTGGCCTTCTCATGAGCAAGGGCGTCGTTAAACTCTAATAAATCACAGCGCCCGACCATATCATCAAACCTGCGAAAACCTAATTCGGCCATGTATTCCCGCACTTCCTGAGCGATAAAGCGCATGAAGTTCACCACGTGCTCCGGCTTGCCCATAAATTTTTCCCGCAGCCGCGGATCCTGCGTAGCGACTCCCACCGGACAGGTATTTAGATGGCAAACCCGCATCATGATGCAACCCAAAGCCACTAGAGGAGCTGTGGCAAACCCAAACTCTTCGGCACCCAGCAGCGCGCCGATCACGACATCCCGTCCCGTCTTCAACTGACCATCAACCTCTACAATGATTCGACTTCGCAGATTGTTCTGAAGCAGGATCTGATGCGTTTCGGCAAGTCCGAGTTCCCAGGGAATACCGGCATGCTTGATACTAGTCAGGGGGGAAGCGCCTGTGCCGCCATCGTGGCCACTAATCAGCACCACATCGGCATGGCCCTTAGCAACGCCCGCGGCAATTGTTCCCACTCCCACCTCCGCTACTAACTTCACACTGATACGCGCCCGATGATTCGCGTTCTTAAGATCGTGTATTAATTCCGCCAGGTCTTCTATGGAGTAAATATCATGATGCGGAGGGGGCGAGATCAGCCCCACACCCGGGGTCGAGTGGCGCACCCGTGCAATCCAGGGATACACTTTATGTCCCGGCAACTGTCCGCCTTCTCCCGGCTTCGCCCCCTGGGCCATCTTGATTTGCAGTTCCTTAGCATTGACTAAATAGAGGCTGGTTACACCAAAACGCCCGGAGGCCACTTGCTTTATCGCGCTATTCTTCGAGTCGCCGTTCGGCAGAGGCTTATAACGCTCCGGATCTTCCCCGCCCTCGCCGGTGTTACTCTTGCCACCTATGCGGTTCATGGCAATCGCTAGAGCTTCGTGCGCCTCCTTGCTGATGGAACCATAGGACATGGCTCCCGTCTTGAACCGTTTCATAATGCTCTCTATTGGTTCTACTTCTTCTAACGGCACCGGCGGCTGCTTCTTACGGAATCGCAGCAAGCTGCGCAGAGTACAGAGATTCTTCTCCTGATTGTCAATCAGGGCGCTATATTCCTTGAAAGCCTTATAGTCATTATTGCGCACTGCATATTGCAGTTTGTGCACAGTTTCCGGGTTGAAGAGGTGGAACTCCCCGTCTTTACGATATTGATACTGTCCGCCAGCCTCTAACACACGGCCATTCACCAGGCGTTCCGGGAATGCCTTATAATGGCGGGCCAGACTTTCCTTGGCAATTATATCTAAGCCAATGCCTCCCAGACGCGAAGGAGTCCAAGTGAAGTATTTATCAATGACCTCCTGGCCCAGACCTATGGCCTCAAAGATCTGCGCACCGCGATAGCTTTGAATCGTCGAAATCCCCATTTTCGACATGACCTTGACAACGCCCTTGACAACCGCCTTGATATAGTTCTTGACTGCTTTCTTTTCATCTACGTCCTCGATCCAGCCGTCCCGGACCATTTGCCGAATGGTGGCGTAAGCCAGGTAAGGACAGATCGCGCCCGCTCCGTAACCGATGAGCAGGGCGAAATGATGCACCTCGCGGGGTTCCCCACTGTCAATGACTAAACCACACCTGGTCCTCGTCCCTTGGCGAATGAGATGATGGTGAACGGCGCCCGTGGCTAATAACGCCGGAATAGCGGCCCATTCGCGAGATACTCCCCGATCCGAGAGGATAAGAATGTCGCAACCGTCCTGAATCGCCTGGTCCGCCTGTGTGCAGAGTTCCTCCAGAGCGCGGCGTAAACCATCGCCCCCTTCTTCGGCTCGATAGAGCATCGGCAAAGTGCGAGACTTGAAACCCCAGCTATTACGGCCATCAAGCTCCCGCAGCTTAGCTAATTCTTCTTCTGTCAGGATCGGGATAGGTAACTTGATTTGCCGACAGGATTCTGGCCGAGGGTCTAACAAGTTCCCTTCGGCACCGAGCGTCGTCTCCTCACTCACGATAATTTCTTCGCGAATGGCATCTATAGGGGGATTCGTCACCTGAGCAAAAAGCTGCTTGAAATAGTTATAAAGGAGCTGAGGCTTATCAGATAAGACCGCCAGCGGGGTGTCAGTACCCATAGAACCGACAGGCTCAACACCATCATGGGCCATGGGGGCCATAATCAACCGCAGGTCTTCTAATGTGTAACCAAAGGCTTGCTGTAATGCTGCAAGGTTTTCATCATCGCTGCTCCAGTAAACCCCGTAGGCCGGCGCATCGTGTTGACCGTTCGGATTGTGTCGTGTCGGCTCTGCGGCGCGATGAGCGCAACTGGATGAACCAGCCTTTTCAGAATCATCTTTGCTCTCCACCCGATAAGATGGGGCAGAAGGCAGTTGCTCGATGCTGACCAAATATCGGCTGAGCCAATCAGCATAGGGCTTTTCCCGAGCTATCTTTTCCTTGATTTCCTCATCAGGAATGAGTCGGCCTTCGTGAAGATCAATAAGGAGCATACGCCCTGGCTGTAATCGTCCCTTGAAAGCAACTGCCTCAGGGGGCACATCAAGAACGCCGACTTCCGAAGCCATGACAACTAAGTCGTTTTTCAACACATAGTAACGGGAAGGTCGCAAGCCATTGCGGTCCAGCACGGCACCAATCTGGGTCCCATCGGTAAACGCAATCGAAGCGGGACCATCCCAGGGTTCCATGAGGCAAGCGTGGTATTCGTAAAAGGCCCGCCTAGTGGCACTCAGAGCTTCGTGTTTGCTCCACGGCTCCGGAATCATCATCATGACTGCATGAGGCAGCGAGCGCCCCGCCAGCACCAACATTTCCAGAGCATTATCGAACATAGCAGAATCGCTGCCCGATTCATCGATCACCGGGAGAACTTTCTTTATGTCATCGCCAAACAACGGCGAGGCAAATAATGTTTGCCGCGCATGCATCCAGTTCACATTGCCCCGCAGCGTGTTAATTTCGCCGTTATGACACAGATAGCGATACGGGTGAGCCCGAGACCACGAGGGGAAGGTGTTGGTACTGAAGCGCGAATGCACCATAGCCAGCGCCGTCTCCATATCGCGGTCTAACAGATCGGGATAGAACGCAGCGAGCTGACTGGCCTTCAGCATTCCTTTATAAACGATAGTCCGATAGGAGAGGCTGGGAATATAGAACATGTGTTTCTGACTCAGTTGGGACGACCGCACCCAGTTTTCTAAGCGTTTGCGAATCACAAATAACTTGCGTTCAAAAGCCAACTCGTCCCTGATATTATCGCCACGGCGAATAAAGACCTGACGAATCACAGGTTGGCAAGATTTCGCGGTCTGCCCTAAGAGCGTGTTATCCGTAGGGACGGTGCGCCAGCCAAGGACAGTTTGTCCTTCCTCCTGAACAACTGTTTCGAATTGCCGCTCCAGTAAAAGGCGCTCCTGCCGATTGGTAGGGAGGAAGACCATACCGACTCCGTAATATCCCGCTGGTGGCAGGCACACACCAATCTCGTCCGCAACTCGGGCCAGGAAACGATGGGGCATCTGCAGCAAAATCCCTGCACCATCGCCGGTATTTTCCTCGCAACCGCAAGCGCCCCGATGCTCCAGATTCAGCAGGATTTCGATGGCTGTACGCACTAACTCATGCGAACGGCGATTTTTCATATCCACAATAAAGCCGACCCCACAAGCGTCGTGCTCATACCAGGGGTTATATAGTCCGCGAGGCGAATATGGAGTTTGGCCTTGAGCAGGTTGCATCGCAGCTACCTCGATGGTCTCAGCTCTGACTAACCTTGCCGGCGGGTTAAGCCCTCAGCGTCGGGAGTAGGGCGTTTGGCAAGGCCATAGATTCGAGTGCGGATACCAGGCAATCCACCAGTTCGGGAAGGTAAAATAGAGTGCACCGCTGGGTGGCACCGGAACAGGGTCTAAGCCCTGACGGAAGCTTGGACCAAAGACGAGCCCGTGCTTTTTCGGGAAGCGCTGACCAGCGTCGGCCCGTCGGACAGATGTCCCGAAGGATTGTCGTCAGGCTGGCGCAGGATATCGAGGAAGCGCTGCGCCGCCAGACTGAGACGAGGACTGCGGCGATAAATAATCCCTAGGGGCCGGATCAGTTGGGCGTCTGCCAATGGAAGAGCCACGAGCGTGCCCGCTTCGACTTCGCGGCGCAGAGTGGGTTCGGGCAACAGGGCAATGCCGGCCCCCGCTTCCACGGCTTTCTTGATGTTCTCAATGTTATCGAATTCCATGACGACCTGAACGGTCACTCCCTGCTGCCGCAAGAAGCGGTCGATTTGCCGCCGAATCACCAGTCCTTTTTCAAAGTGAACGAATGGCTGGTCCTGCAAAGAAGCCAAGCGAATCTCGCGACGGCTGGCCCAAGGGTGTTGAGGTGCACAAACAACTACCATTATCTCCTCACGCCAGGCTAACGCTACCAGCTTACGCCCGGGCTTAGGAAAGGAAACCAATCCGAGATCGGCCGTTCCATCCAGAACACGCTGATACACCTGGTCCGGGTGCAGATACTCGATGTGCACTGCGGTACTGGGGTGAAGTCGGCGAAAACGTTCGATGTACTGGTTCATGTCGCGCAAGCCAACCGAGTAAATAGCGACTACTCGAACCGGCAGGTGGAGGTGTTCCGGATTACTGTGCAGGGAGCGTTCCAGTGCCTGAAAGCGCTCCAGCAATTCGCGGCAGCCGTGGTAAAAAATTTTTCCCTCCGTCGTCAGCTGAAGCGGGCGACTCGACCGGTCTATCAGCTGCACGCGCAGTCGCCGCTCCAATTGCGCAATCGCTTGCGAGACGGCCGACTGGCTTACGCCGTTCACCTGCGCCGCCTTAGAAAAACTCTGCCAGCTTACGACATCGCAAAAAATCTTGAGCGTTTCCAGTTGCATCGTTCGCCATGATAATCATTGTTTTTGCTAATGGCAAGATTTCATTATATTATTTTTCCTAATACTTTCATTCGTTCCGCCACTCTAAGTGGGTTTCGGTAAGTCCGACAGACAACTTGTACTCGCAGAGTCAGGAAGTGCCTCGTCGTACAATGAACCTGAATGGGCTGCAGGGAGTTTGAGTGGCCTAGCGAACAGGATTTGGAGGCATGGCGCATCCAATTGCAGCAAAAACTATCCAGCGTGATGCCGACCCATTAGCGGAAAGTGCACAATTTGTGCGGGGAGTGGGACCCGCGCGGTTCGAGTTGTTGCAACGTTTAGGCATTTCCACGGTGCGAGACCTGCTTTTCTATGTACCGCGCGACTATGAGGACATGAGTGATTTTCGCCGCATCGCGGACTTGGAGCCGGAGAAAATGCAAAGTGTGGTAGGTGAAGTGGTAGAAATTCGCGGCCAGACGACACGACGAGGTTTGGCTATCGTTTCGGTTGTCGTACACGACGGTAGCGGGGTGTTAGAAGCCCGTTGGTACAATCAGCCGTTTATGGCACACAAGTTTCGCTATGGTCAACGTCTGGTGCTCAGTGGCAAACCCAAACGCGCACGGAATGGTTGGTGGCAATTGAGTCATCCGCGGATTCAGCCTCTGGATGGCGAAGAGCATCTGACGCCAGGGCAATCCAGCATTTTGCCTATCTATTCCCTAACGGAAGGGTTGCGTCAGGAACAACTGCGACGGATTATTCGTCAGGCGGTGGAACAGTACGCAGACCTGGTTCCAGAGATCCTACCGGAAAGTCTGCGCCAGCAACGGCAGTTAGTACATATCACGCAGACACTACGGTGGTTACATCTGCCAGCGACGTTGGAACAGGCTCGGCAAGCGCGTCGTCGGTTGGCCTATGAGGAATTCCTGCTGCTGCATCTGGCCTTAGCGCATCGTCGGCGGGATGTCAATGCCCAGGTGCGTGCTCCGAAAATCGTCCTGACTCGTATGATAGATGCACGAATTCGCCAGCTGTTTCCCTTCACCCTGACCCGCGATCAGGATCGCGCCATCGCCGAAATTGCGCGGGACATGGGCCAGGACAAGCCGATGCGCCGACTGTTGCAAGCCGACGTCGGAGCTGGTAAGACCGCGGTCGCGGTGTATGCTCTGCTATTGTGCGTCGCGAACAAATATCAGGCAGCTTTGATGGCGCCCACGGAAGTTTTAGCCCGCCAGCATTGGCAAACCCTCAACCATTACCTGGCCCACAGCCGGGTGCGGCGCGTGCTATTGACCGGCTCGCTACCAGAATCCCAACGACGTTTTGCCCTGGGTGAAATCCGCATGGGACAGGTGGATCTCGTGGTCGGCACTCAGGCGCTGATTCAGAACGACGTTGAGTTCCATCGCCTGGGACTGGTGATCATTGATGAACAACATCGTTTCGGCGTGCTGCAGCGGGCGCAATTTCGGAACCTGGGAGGAGAGGGGCAGGTGCAACCCCATTATCTCGTGATGACCGCCACGCCCATTCCGCGCACTGTCGCGTTGACGTTGTTCGGCGATCTCGATGTTTCGGTGATCCGTCAGATGCCTCCAGGCCGTCAACCCGTCAAAACCAAACTCGTCGCCGAAAGCAAACGGCAAGACCTTGAAAAATACCTGCGCAATGAAATTGATAAAGGACGTCAACTTTATGTGGTGTGTCCGCTGGTTGAAGGCGCAGCAGAAGAAGACCTGGCTGGCGACTTGTATGAAAGTTTTGGTGATGCGGCGAACAAATCATCAGCCGAAGATTCCAACTCACCGGCTGAAAAGGCATCGGCAGCACCAGCATCCCGGTTAAGCAAGAACCCATCAGTGGCCGTTTCCTATAAGGGCGCGGAAGAGCATTATGAATACTTGCGGCAGGGACCCTTTCGTGGCCTCCAGGTCGGTCTGCTCCATGGTCGCATGGATGAACGGCGTAAGGCAAGCGTGATGGAGCGATTTCGCCGTGGCGAGACACAGGTACTGGTATGCACGACGGTAATCGAGGTCGGCGTGGATGTCCCTCAGGCTACTTTGATGGTGATTGAACATGCGGAACGCTTCGGTCTGTCCCAACTACATCAACTTCGTGGCCGTGTGGCGCGCGGACCCGTTGCCGGGGAATGTTATCTATTTGCTGATGTTAGTAATGAAATCAGTCGGGCTCGACTGCGGTTGTTCCTACGGACCACCGACGGTTTTGAACTGGCCGAAGCCGATGCGCGGCTGCGGGGCATTGGCCAGTTTTTCGGAACGCGCCAGCACGGTGTCAGCGAACTTCGGTTCGCTAATTTGATCCGCGACGTGGATTTGTTGGAACATGCGCGGCAAGACGCCCTGACGCTGGCACGCACGGATCCGGGATTACGTCAGGAGGCCCACCAGCTGTTGCGTCGCGCTGTACTAGAGCGTTATGGCACAAGATTAGACCTCGCGGAAATTGGTTGAGTCGTTCATGGTGCCCCTGAAGCAGGTACTTATCGCCCATGCGCAAAGAAACTTGCCGCGAAGGGCCAGTTCCGAATGCCTTGGAATGCGATTGGATCTAACTGGGCATATTCTTCAGGGCAGTACTTGCCGCAAGGTCGTGCAAACCGCGCAACGGAATTGCTATCCAATCAGGGCGATGATTGAGTTCGTAAGCGAGTTCGTAGGCGGCTTTTTCGATGAGGAAAGCGTTCAAGAGGACAAGGATGTCCCTGGCGCGAGGCGGAAGTATTTGGGAAATGTTCGGTGTCTGGATATAGCCGCGTAAGAACGCCGAGGCTGACCATAAGTACCAATGCTGCAGCCAGTGCCCTAACACGATTCTTTGGGAATCTGGCAAACCGTACGCGAAGGTAATCTCCGCAGAAACGGCGGCATAGTGGAAGGAGCGAATCATTCCCGCAAGGTCGCGCAACGGGGCCTGTTTCTGCCGACGCTCGACTAGTGGTCTAACTGGCTCTCCCTCAAAATCCAGTATGACGAAATCATCTTCCGTGCACAGAACCTGGCCGAGATGATAATCGCCGTGAATGCGAATCTTCAGCCCGCCCGGAACAATCGCTTCCAGCTGGGATAACTGGGCTCGTAAGGGTGCTTCTAAGTGCAACACCGCCTCAGCCAAGGGCCCGACTGTTGGGGGAAGGTTCACCTTGTGCATACGCAGTAACTCTAAGCTGAGCGATAACTGCTGAGAGCAAGAGGTCATCAGCGCCTTCTGGTCAGTCGCGGTCCAAGGTTCAGGACAGAAGGCTGGCAGAGCGGAGTGAGCCAGGGCCAAGTGCATTTCGGCAGTGCGCCGTCCCAATAAGGTAAGGCGACCCAGTTGGGGTCGAAGAAGCTCGGGCCAGGCATCTGGCGCAGACTGCTGAGTCAAGGCCCATAATTGTTCGGTGCATGGCCGAGGCGTGTTATCAGGTTGGGGAGCGAAGTGACCGCCTTGGAGCACCTGCTGGCACAGGTTGTGGAGTTCAGCCAGGGTGCAGCTCCAGGCATCCCCGCGATTTGACCGATAGCGGGTCATCATGGCCAGCAGGGTAGTGTTTTCGTCGCAGGCTCTCGAGCGACCCTGTGAGGACTGTTCTTCCGGGGCGCTTTCTCGGTAAAGCCAGGCTGCCAGCGCCATCGGTGTATGAGGAAAACGGGCTTCTTCTGTGAGATAACGCGTTATTTCCCAATCGGGACTGATACCTTCTTCAAGCCGACGGAACAACTTGAGGACCCAGGCATGTTGTAGCACAGCTAAACTTTGGCTTTGTTCGCCCCCGTAAATGCGGATATCCTGCGGCATGGAGGTTGCAGCCGCATCAGGGGAGAAGACGGTAGTGTGCACCACCTGCCATGATGAACCCCCCTCGGTAAGGCAAGCGCGTTCCGTTGTTCGCAGAAGTACGGTGAAGAGCGCCCACCAGAACGCTGGCATTCGGGTCGCCTCACATACAGTCCAGCTCGGGCCCCCTGGCAGATCCTGGCGTAAAAGGACTGGCGCCAGACTTGTTTCCTGGTTGCAAATCGCCAGGGGAAGCGAGTAACGTTCGCTACCACCGTCCTCGTAGGCCACCTCCAGGATGGCTATCCCCAGGAAAAGTGGTGCCGTCCGTGGGCCAACCGGATACATGAACGGGCGGTGCGTGGCATTTTCGGACTTGGCATTCGACGCCGGCAACGCGGGTAAAGCGAGCCAGTCGCGGACGCGCAACCGGTGAATGATTCGCGCTTTGCCACCGAACCAGCGCTGTTGGGTCAAATAGTGGGGTAGATGATGCGGCAGTTCTCGCAGCAGTGTTTCGAGGACAGCTGGAGACAAATCAGCTACGTTCATAAGTAGCGAAGCTCTCGCCAGGCCGGGCTAACTCTTTTTCCACAGTGGAAACTACCATCGGGATGGCCTGCGCCAAGGGCAGGTCGAGAATCGCCCCGGCAGCGGCCGGATGCCCTCCTCCTTTCCAACGTTCAGCGAGGGAAGCGACGTTGATGCCACCGCGGGCACGAAAGCTGACCTTCGTGCCCCCCTGCGGCAGTTCGACGAAAAGCAGGCCCACTTCCACCCCCGCAACGCTCCGTGTGTAACCGATCAGTTCGTCGCTGTCCAAAGGTGGGGCGCCGGTTTCTTCGTAGTCTGCCAGCCGAACCACACCATAACAGATTCGCCCCTGGCCTGCCAGTTGCAGCCGCTGGAGGAACAAGCCAATCAGCCGTAAGCGTTCCAGAGAGTTACATTCGTAGATCGCTTGGTAGATTTCATGAGGATCGGCACCCGCTCGGATCAAACGCCTGGCCAAGTCAAAAGTGCGTGGCTGTGTGTTACTGTGATGAAACCAGCCGGTGTCCGTAGCGATGGCCACGAAAAGGGCCCGCGCCATGTCAGGGGTCAGCTTCACTCGCAGCCGCAGGATAGCCCACCACGCTAATCGTCCAGTCGCTTCTGCGCTGGTATCCACGAAGCGGACGGCATTCAAGTCGTCCTGGGTCTGATGGTGATCGAGGACAACCTTTCGAGCAACACTGCGACGCACCGCTTCGGCCAGGTTAGCCAACTGTGCCCAAGTGCCCGTATCGGCAATGACGAGCAAATCTGCTCCTTGAAACCATTCTGGAATGGGCCAACCCACAGGCACACTCTCCCAGCTTTGTTCCGTATCCAGGAAACGATACCGTTCTGGGATGTGGCCGGGGACAACCACGCGGGCTTGCTTTCCCAGGCTGCGGAAGGCCAAGCGCAGCGCCTCACACGAACCTAGCGCGTCTCCATCGGGCCGCACGTGGCTCAGCAAGGCAATGTTCCGGGCCTGGGAAACCAATTCACACCACTGCTGCCACTTCAGCATGTTTGTGTACACCATGTCTTCAGCAGGCCGTTCTGCACCATTCGCATAGTCTCCAGCATACTGCTAATCGAGTCCGACCACCGAGAAAAGGTTAGAGAGGCTGTGGCCAATAGTTGGCCAGGAACCAAACTATGGGAAGCCCGGCAATTCCCATGAGCACTAAGCCGATCGTCCAGCTCCGCAAGGTCTCGAATTCGGTCAGGTTGGCAGCGCGGCATACGACCCAGAAGCCGCTATCATTCATCCACGACCCTATCTTGGAACCGCAGCCGATCGCCAACACCAGATAAACCGGATGATAGCCGAGAAGACCGGCCATCTCAGCAGCGGTGAGTTTCTCGGGCAGGGTTCCTAGTTGCTGGGCCAAGGCATCGCGGATAATGTCGCAGGTGGTAATCATGGCGACCGTGGCCGAGCCTTGGGCCATTTTGAGTAAAGCAGTCAAGCCCCAGGCAAGCAGGAGTATCGGGATGCCCAGCCGCTCCGCTGCCTCACTCAAGGTGCCTCCCACGCCCACCTTTTCCAACATTTTACCGAAAGCCCCGCCCGCACTGGTTACCAGCAAAATCATCCCGGCTTCATCCAGAGCGGCCGTTGTAAATCGGTTTAACTCCGTGCGCTGCCACTGACGTTGCCTTGCCGTCAGATACA
>JANWVZ010000090.1 GCA_025056555.1 Gemmatales bacterium
ACCTCGCTTGACTGATCGGGCTAGAACCGAATCGTGTGTGGTCGCGGATTCGCCAGATGACCGCGACCGGAAGCGACTTACCGAGGACGACCTAGTTGCTCAGAGCCGCTCAGAAACTCATGAAGCAATCCATGGCGTATCGAGTGCCGTACAGGTCATGAGGGCGAGAAGCAGTCGTTACGACGCTTAATTCAGCTGGTATCAGGCACGAATTCAACCGCCTCGGATCGGGTTGTGTTTTGCCACGTACCAGAGTCGCCATTGGATGACAAACTTCAACCCCCTTGGATTCAGCTCGAGCCAAGTCCTACGGCGAACACCAGTCGCCCATGCTTCCATTTCCTGAAAAGGCGGATTGCCTAGCCAGCCAGGTGGTGGCACCTTGCTTGGCACCGCTCGAACCGCTACTGATTCCTCCATCAAGCCCATCGAATAGCCAGAGCAGGAGCATCTCAGCCTTCCTCGTGAATTCGCTTTCGCGACTGTTTCCAGGAACGACGCCCCATGCGCCACTTCGAGCACTACTACCGCGGACACCTGTGCAGCTGCCGCGTTCGTAGCTCGAGCTGATCTGTGGCGGGCATGCGGTTTCATCACGAATGTGAACCTAAGCCCACGCCAGCACTACTGCTCACCTTGGCCGATCCGATTTCAGTAGCACCAGTCGTTGTTCCGATCTTGTTGGCCATGTTGTGGGAGTCGGCCTCAAGTGGGTCGAACGGATTTCGTTGGCGTCAATCAGCATATCATGCGCATTCCCATTGCGATGGACCAGCCGCCCCAGCCAACGGAGCCTATTGCCTCAGCTTCACGCACCGCAGTGTGCATTAACGACGCCGATAGGAGGGTCAGAGCCTTGAAGCTGAAAGTATCGCGTTGGCTTCGGGCACTGCGCCGTGCGCCTTACTGGGGTTCTCAATAACCGCATAGTAATACGCCAATCGCCGCCGTTCGCTGAAGCCTGGGAATTCCTGCAGGGGTTGGTGGTGAATCAGCGCTCCGTATTTGCCATTCTCTCCACGAGTTCACCAAAGCCCGGATTTTCGCACGGGGTTTATTGGGGCACTGCCCGCATCCCCTGGAGCTCTATCAACCGCCGGGGTGTGAGGCTCAACCCCACTGAGTGTCCGCATACCAGGTGTAGTGGCTTGTTCCCAGGAGCTTTATCAACCGTCGGGGTGTGAGGCTCTCCGCTAGTAACGGGGGAATAATTTGTTGGCGTTGCATCCGAGGTCGCACTGGCAGTTGCAGGAACGTCCAGATACGCCTCCGCAGGACGGCCAGGAGCGTCGCGCGTTGATGTAGAGGTGTCAGTGGTTGTTACAGGCACGACATGCGCTGCCAGTAGCAATCGTGTCGAGTGTCGAAGCAGAGGTATCAGAGCCATTGCGGAACCAGAGCGCGCAGCCACCAGTAATCGTGTCGTGTCGGGCGCTCAAGCAGCGATGTGTGTGGCTATTGCAGTCACCAACTGCGCTGCCCGCGGTAATCGTGGCGGGCGCTCAAGAAGAAACAGCAACGGCGGTGATGGTGTTGGGCGGATAGGGGAATTGATATCGGAGGGCGGTGGCACGCTCTTGTCGGTGCCGTAACCTCCGATCCGCTCGCTCACCTCAACAACGCCCCTGGGACACATTTGGACTCCCAACACCAGTCCCAAGGCCGAAGATTTTGATCGGCAACGTTGCCGTTGCAGATCCTGGGACACATTTGGACTCCCAACACCAGTCCCAAGACTAGCCGACCCCCTTAGCGCTCGCGTCGCCAACCCCGCTGGAAAAAGATAAACATATAGACTGGCGCCGGAGCAATCGAGCGGCTTGGGGGTTGCAGAAGTTTGGGCGGGAAGTGCGATTAGGACTTGGAGAGCGCCAACTTCGATGCCAGACTGTACGCCGCGTTTATCGGGGGTTTGGGCGGGAAGTGGGATTAGGACTGGGGGTCTGCTCCTCGTGCGCTGAAAGAGACTGGTTCGACGGAATCCGATTGCCGCTATGCGTGATGTGAAGTGGGCGGGGAAGTTAGAGGCATTGTTTGAGACGCAACAAGATGAGCTGCTCCAGGGCCTGATCGCGTCCCATAGGTATCCACCGCTCTGTCGGTGGTAACTGGGCCGGAAGTACAAAAGCGCGACCAGGTGTTTCCTCGAGGCGTGTCAGAACGGCGCCCGCACTGGCATAAACAGGACGAGCCAAGTCTTCCAATTCCTTGTACACCTTGACTTCCACGTAATAACCACCTGCTTCTGCAGGGAAGATCGTAGCCAGACAGCGACGTCGAATGCTCTGGAGTGTGCTTTCGGTGGCCTCGTATTTGTCATACGGACCAAACTGCCAGGGCTCGAGCCAGCCGGCGGAAACGACGTAAGCGGTTTCGATGCGGCCATCGTAGCGATTCGAGTAGGCAATCGGGAAATAGGTGGCGATGGCGTCGGTGGTCTTGCGAAAAACCAGTTCGTAGGCTTGGGGTAGATGCGCCTGGGGGACGAAAAGGGGGTTTTCGACCGTCATTTCAGGGGCCAATAACGTGGGCCAAGGGGTGGGCATGGTAGTGACACATCCTGCGAGGACCAGCGTCATGGCCCAGCCGTAAGCTATGATGACCGATCGAATGCCGCCCGCAGAGTCAGGTGCTTCCATACTGCGTCATTTCTCCCGTGGCGAGAGTTGGAAGCCTTGCGCTAATTTGAGCCGATATAATCTAAAGGTCGAGCGGGTCTGTCTTATGCCGCAGCCTAGTGCGATTGGCAAGGCCAGTCGGTATTTATCCGCTCCAGAGGGGCAGATTGGACGCCATAACCAGCGCAGCTTTATCGTTGAGAAAGTTGTAAGAAAAATCGGCCTTTTCAGAGTTATCCGATAGCGTAAAATAGTATGGCTTCAGCAACACCTACCCCCAGCGCTGCGGGTCTGGGGCCTGTGGCGCTGTTCCGAGGAGGCAAGCGAAACTGCTTGGGGGAGGGGAACTTATGTGAGCAGCACTTACGCAGCCATAAAGTCTGGTCGTGCTCGGGCAAGGTACGACCCGGCGGAGGGAGTCAGGTTTGTCCACAGCAACGGAGCAAAGGAACGAACGACGCAAACTGCCGCGCGGGCGCGCGAAAATTCGCGCGCACCAGCTGGCCCACGAATTGGGTATTACTTGGCGCGACCTGCAAGAGTTAGCGCGTCGCGAAGGTATCGAAATACACAATCAGCTTTGCGGGTTGACTGAAGAGGAAGCCTCCCGTTTGCGGGCAGCGTACCAGCGAGCACAAGCGGGTCAGGTTGCCGCAGAAGGTCAGGTTGCCAGCGCAAGTGATGAGGTGGTTGGGAGAGAGGAATTGCCCAAGGAAGTTTCTTCGACAGTTTCCCAGACTGCGACGGGATTGGTCGAGCCGCAACCAATAGCGCCGCGTACTGAAGCAGTGGCGCAGAAGGCGGCTGTGGACGAAGGACGCGCAGAGAAACGCGCCCCTTCAGAGGCAGAAGCAACGCCAAGCGGTTTGGCACGTGCGCCGGGGGACCGTTCATCCACTGTCGAGTCCGTGCCGGGTTCGGGAGACGGTCAGGGAGCTGTGGTGAGTAGGAGTGCGCCAGCACAACCAGCCAGCTCTATAGCATCCCCGGTCGAGAAGAAAGCGGTTTCGGCGGCGGCTCCAACGGCTCCTGCGACCACCGCGATTCCGCCGGCTAAGGAAACCGTCAGCGTCCCGGCGCGACCAAAGGAAACTCCAGCGACCTCGACGACCGCCCCGCTAGCCGGTCCAAAACCGGTAAAACACATGGTCAACCTGGATCAACTCCGCCGTCGGCAGCAGGAAATCCGGCAGCAACAGACGCAACAGCAGACAGGAGCGGTTCCATCCGGGCCGGCCGCTGCCCCCGCACGGCCATCCGGGACGCCGGGTAGCACGGAGTCCGGTACGACCACACCTGCCTCTCCAGCCGCGAGTGGCTCCTCTCCAGGTTCCCCCACCAGTCCCTCCCCACCCCCTGTGAAAGGGACAACGACTGGGCCGGTGCCGTTTATCCAGAAACCGAAACCAGCGGGGTCTGCCACGCCGAGTACCTCGCCGAAGACTCCCACGACGCCTCCGGTCGCCTTCGTGGTACGCAAAACGCCCAACCAGCCCCCGAAATCCAAGCCAAAAGATCAACCTGGTAAAGAAGTTAAGGAACAAAAGCCGCTAGCTACGCTCGAAGAGGCTCTGAAGAAAAAGGAACAACAAAAACCCGAAGCACCAGCCGTGGGTACGGTTCTTCTCAGGCCGCCCAAGAAGGACAAACCCGACGCCCAGCCAATTGATATCAAAGAAGCGATTCGCGATGTGAAGCTGGTGTCGGATGACGAAGAGGAGTTGCGGCCCAGCGGGAAGCGCCGTCCCGGGGTAGTGCCAGGCCGGGAAGAGCGGCGGCAGCGGCGGCGTGAAGAAGCCCGCTTACGCACGACGAAGACCGCGGCCGACACCCTGGTCGAACAGGAACCGGAAGCCGAAATCGCGCCCCCGGTCGCCCGGCGGGTTCGTGCCGAGGTCAAGCCGGCTGCGCCCCGTCCCAGCACCCAACCGCGGAAAGGAAAGGTACCTATCGAGCCGCCCATTACTGTCCGCTCACTTTCGGAAGCGCTGGGAGTTTCCGCGCATGAACTACTCAGCAAGCTGGTGCAACGCGGCCGGATGCTCAACATCAATGCCACCCTTCCGGAGGAACTGGCCGAGGAGCTGGCGCTCGAATTCAACCTCGAACTGCAGATCAAGAAGCCGACCGACCCGGAAGAGGAAATCCTCAAGCAACTGCAGGCTCCCGATCGTCCCGAAGACTTAGTGCCGCGGCCGCCTGTAGTTACTGTGATGGGCCATGTGGACCATGGAAAGACCAGCCTGTTGGATCGGATTCGCGAAAGCGATGTAGTCAGCACCGAAGCTGGCGGCATCACGCAGCACCTGCGCGCCTGGCAAGTGGAACACGGCGGACGGCCCATTACTTTCTTGGATACGCCCGGTCATGAAGCGTTTACCGCCATGCGAGCCCGCGGGGCTCACGTAACCGACATCGTCGTGTTGGTTGTGGCGGCGGACGACGGGGTCATGCCTCAGACGGAAGAAGCCCTTAGTCACGCCCGCGCGGCTAACGTGCCGATCATCGTCGCCATCAATAAGGTTGACCTGCCCAACGCCAACGTCACGCGAACGCGTCATCAGTTGTACAACCTGGGCCTGATTCCCGACACCATGGGGGGCGACACGCCATTTGTTGAAACCGTGGCCGCTAAAGACCGGGCACGCGGTATTGACGAACTGCTCGACATGATCTCTGTGGTCGCCGAGCTTCGCGAACTGAAAGCCAACCCCAAGAAACCCGCCTCCGGTACCTGCCTGGAAGCTAAAGTGACCGAGGGCCAAGGCGTCGTGGCCACGCTGCTGGTGCAGAACGGCACGTTGCGCGTCGGCCATTGCATCGTGTGTGGTAGCAGTTATGGTCGCGTGCGGGCTATGCTCGATTCCAACGGACGTTCGATTTCGGAGGCGGGTCCTTCTACCCCGGTGGCGGTGACCGGGCTGGATCAGGTGCCGGAGGCGGGCGAGAAGTTCTTCGCCGTCCCGGATTTGGCCACAGCTCGAGAGATTGTCGAACGCCGCCGCGAACGGCTCCGTTTCGCGGAACCAGTGCGGCTCTCGACCTTCCGGCTTGAAGACCTGTCCAAAGGCAAGGTCCAGGAGCTCAAGATTGTTCTCAAAGCCGACGTGCGGGGTTCCCTGGAAGCCATCCGCAAGGAACTGGATAAGCTCCAGCACCAGGAAATCCGACTCAACGTGATCCATGCCGGCGTCGGCGCGATTACCGAGGGAGATGTGCAATTGGCCCTGGCCTCGCCGGAAGACACTCTGATCGTCGGCTTCAATGTTGTCCCGGATCATCGGGCCCAGAGCCTGGCGGAACAGCGCGGCGTGCCTATTCGCTTGTACAACATTATCTACCAGCTTACCGACGACCTGAAAGCCGCCCTCGAAGGCCGACTCAAACCGCGGGAGGAGGTGGTCGCCCTGGGTCGGGCTGTGGTGCGGGAAGTTTTCAAGATCAGTAAGGTTGGCACGGTCGCTGGTTGCTTTGTCGTCCAGGGAACGGTAGAACGCGGCGCCCAGGTGCGTGTCATCCGCGAAGGGCGCGTCGTTTACCCGCCGCCAGAGCGGACCGCGACTATCGAATCCCTGAAACGCTTCAAGGAAGATGTCCGCGAAGTCCGCGAGGGTTTTGAGTGTGGCATCAAGATCAGTAATTTCGATGACGTCAAGGTGGATGATGTTCTTGAGGTCTTCCGCGTTGTCCAGGTGCAGCGCACCCTGGATGAAACGCCTGCTCGAGCTCCATCCGTCTGACGCGCTATGACTCCGTCTGGCGACGGGGAACGTGCCATGCTCATCGGTACTTTGCGCCTGCAATTGATGATCCCGGAAGCGCGAAGTTTGAAAGATAAACGCCAGGTCGTCTCCAGCATCAAGGATCGCTTGCGCAATCATTTCAACATCTCGATTGCTGAGGTGGAAGCCCAGGATCATCGCCAGATCGCGGTGCTGGGGGTGGCGATGGTGAGCAATGAATCGCAACACTTGCGGAAAGCGCTGAGCCAGGTGGTCGAGGCGGTCCGCTGCCATCCGATTGCCCAACTCCTGGATTATCAACTGGAAATCTGACCATGAAACCATTTCGCCTGGAGCGTGTCGCGGAAGTGGTGCGCCGGGTCGTCAGTCAAACCGTGCTGTTGGAGCTCAACGATCCGCGAATCCGCCATGTCACCATTACACGAGCCGAGGTCACCCCCGACTTGCAGCATGCCCGAGTGTACGTCTCGATAATGGGCTCCGAACAGGAGCAGCGCGAGTGTCTGGAAGCCTTGCGGAAAGCCCGCGGGTATATCCAGCATAAGCTCGCCCAACAGCTCACCACCCGCTATATTCCCACCTTGCAATTCCGCTTGGACAAAGGGGTCAAGAACAGCTTCGAGGTGGCGGCCATTCTTCGCCGCGAGCAAGAAGCTCAGGAGAAGTCGGCTGCCCCAGCCCCGCCTTCGGCGAGTGAGGTGGTGGCTCAGCCTTGCAGGTCTGAAGGATCGGATGTCCAGGAAGGAGCCTCGCCGCCTTCCTCCCGCGAGTGAGGGAGTCTATGCCTGCATTGATTGCCAAGGAACGGATTTGGCGCCGCCTCTTGGGAGCTGCCCGCAAGCACCTGCACATTCGCCTGCCTCAGGCGCGACCCGTTCTCGAACAGATGCTCTATGCCATTTGTCGGCGCAATTGTGCCCGAGACGCGGCTGATGCGGCGTTTGAAAGGCTGCAACGCGCGTTTACGGATTGGAACGAAGTTCGCGTATCGGCGCTGCGGGAAGTGGCCGATGTACTTGCCCCTCTGCCCGAGGCCTTCACCCGAGCCGAGCAAATAACCTCTCTGCTCGATGATGTTTTCAATTCCCAGTACTCATTCGACCTGGAGGGCCTCAGGAACAAGCCGTTGCAGCAGGCTACGCGCCAATTGGCCCGCTGGCGTCATGCGGACGAGTTCGTGATCGCCTGGACGTGCCAATACGCTTTAGGCGCGCACGCCCTTCCCCTGGATGAAACGACTCAGCGCGTGGTCGTTCGCCTGGGGTTGGTCGCTGACGATTCGCTGGCATCTGCGCAAAGCACGCTTGAAAGGCAGGTACGCAAGCGCGACGCCGCGCCGGTCTATGAAACTCTGTCGGCGATTGCTCATCGCTATTGTCTGGCCGAACCGCTTTGTCAGGATTGCTGCCTGCGTAATTGCTGTCCCACGGCTCGGAAAAGCTTATCTGAAGCCACCAACCGCGTTGCCGTTCGCCGTAAACCCCGCTGATCAGGAACACCGCTGGCCCGCACACCAGACCCCGCGCACCTGGTGCAGGGCCGACAGGTCATACCAGGGGCGGCCGGCCACTATCAGCAGGTCCGCACGTTTACCAGCCTGTATTCGGCCACGATCGGCCAAGCCCAACGCCTGAGCGGCATACCCGGTCACCGCCCGCAGACATTCCACGCGGCTCAGGCCTAACTCCAATTCCGCCGCGCGTATCCCATAAATCAACGACACGCCGAAAGGCGTCTGCCTGACGCCGGCGTCGGTGTGCACGATAAATCGCACGCCGCAATCCAGCATCTGCCGTTCGCTGGCGAATCGGTCATCCAGGTCGCGGAACAGCTCCGGGTCTATCTCACTCGTGCCGGGCACGACCTTGCGCCAAGTCGGCGCGCTCATGGTCAGCGAAGCAATTTGTCCCTGCTGTCGCATGATTCTGGCCAGGTTTTCGTCAAACTCATGGCTCGCCGGGCCGCTGCGCCAACTGCAATGCTCCAACGTCCGCACCCCTGCACAGACCGCCCGCCGTAGCCCCTCGCGATTCAGCACATGCGCCGCCACATACGTTCCCGCTCGCTCGGCGCAACGCACCACACCGGCTATTTCGGCCACTTCGTACTGACAGCCCAGCCGGTCTGAGCCGGGCGTCATGTTGCCGCCAGTTACTATCAGCTTGAGAAAGTCTGCCCCAGCCTCCAGGAGTTGCTCGGCACGACGCTCGATTTCCGAAGCGTTGCGGGCATGCGCACCGATATAGTGTAAATGACCTTGCGGCGTGGTAATCGGTGCGCCACTGATAAGAACGTCCGGCCCAGGCAGCTTACCCTGGCGTATCAGAGAACGGACGACATAAGGCACTTCGGCTGGGCCTCCACAATCCCGCAACGTAGTAATCCCCGAGGCCAACGCTTGCTGCGCGTGCCGCGCCGCTCGTTCCAATAATTGTTCGGGGCTCGCGCTTTGCAGGTCGCGCACCACCTCGGCGTGGCTTGAGCCGGCACTGAAACTCAGGTGCACGTGCGCATCTATCAGTCCCGGCAACACAGTGCAGCCCGCGAACCGAAGCGCCGCTGTTTCCGGGTTGGCTCCCACCTCAACCTTCTCGATTCGAGAGCCTTGCAGTTCCAGCACCACACCAGGCTCCGACGCCACCTCCTCCCCGTCAAACATCCATTCCGCGTAAATCCGCAAGCCCGCTGTCGGCTCCGCCATGCCATGTCGCTCCTGACGAGTTTCCTGTCGCGGCAAAGCATCCTGCTGGAGCAAGCCACTGATTTGTTCTTATCAGAAGATAAACTTCCTGTCATTCGATGTCTTGTATTTGTGGCGGCGGGGTAGCAAGCCACCGAATCGCTCTTTTCAGCAGATAAAGCTCACTCGATTCAACGGCCTCTTGATCACCTTTGTCACAGTGGCAAGCTACTGAATTCCTCCGCTCAGAAGATAATCCACAATCACGATTGATTCGAATCCTTCGGGGCAACCATAGCAGGCTACTGAATTCGACCCTTCAGAAGATAAAGCCCAGGCCAAATAACCAGGCAAAATAGAGACCTGAACCCAAGCCTAAGGCATGACCCAGGTTGAACTGCAGCAACAAAAATGCACCTATCCAGCTGCAAAGCCCCGTGACCATTACCAGCAGGTTGAGCGGCAGCGTCCCCGGCGGGGTGATTTCGATGCGGCCAAGTTCCGCTGCTTCCATGCGATAACCTTGCTCCGACTCATAAACAGGTCCCCCTGTCCCCTGAACATAGCTTCCTTGAGCGTCTCGCAAGGCGTGAAACCTGATTTTTTCTCCCTCGCGTGTGTGTGCCATAAACTGACTGACCTCGCGCGGGAAACGGCGCCTGTCTGGAGCGACGAAATTATTCGGTCCGACCCCTCCCCCTTCCCGGCGATAGACCACCGTACGGCCACCTTCCGTCACTTCCAGTTGGGAAAACTCCAATACCTTCAACGGTGTGGTGTCCAGGAAAAACTGACCTAACGTCATCGGAACAGCACGGCCAGTCCCAAAGCTCATAAGTGCGGGAAATCCTAAGCATACGCTAACCACTATGGCCGCCGCCAGTGGAGCACGCCAGGCTAAACCTGAAGGTTGCTGGGTATATAGGTAATTGTGAAGAAACAACGCCAAGAGCCAAAGCAGACCTGCTAACACTCCATAGACTAACAGCACTTTGATCAATAAAAGCATGGCCCACCTCAGTTGAGAGCCAATCTTGCCCTTAGCCCTGGAAAGACGTTATTCCGCCGCAGGCTGGATTATTTTATTCGTGGACGCGACCAGGAAACCGAGGTGGGAAGGTCAGCGGATGATATTGGCTAATTCCTGAAGCATCTGATCGCTGACCGTGATCGTGCGGGCGTTCACCTGAAAGCCACGCTGTGCCAGAATCAGGCGGGTGAATTCAAAGGCCACATCCACGTTGGAGTTTTCCAGGGTACCTTGGGTAACGATGCCGCGACCGCCGCTGGCTGCCGGACCGATCATCGGCAAATCGGAGTTGTTGCTGAGACTATAGTAATTCTTACCTTCGCGGTTGAGTCCGCCGGGGTTGGTGAAGTTAGCAATGGCCAACTGAGCGATAGGCAGGGTACGGCCGTTGGTAAACACGCCCTCAATCGTTCCGCTTTGCGACACGGACAACCCGGAGAGAAAACCCGCGCCGTAACCATCCTGCTGAACCGCGGAAGCCGAGGAACTGCCGCCAAACTGGGTCACTCCCGTATAGGAGTTTGATTCTCCCAGATTAATGCGGATTTCCTGCGGCACACTGATGCCGTGAACCAGCACCACAATCTTGGAATCACCGCTGCCCGCTCCGGTAACTTGCTGAAACGAACCGTCGTTATTGAAACGAATACTGGTTACGCGATCATCTAATAATACTCCTTCCGAAGGATCTATGCTGGCATACATATCCCAGAGATTGGGCCCCTGCTTCTGGAAAGTAAATGTGATCGTATGAGCTCGTCCCTGGAGATCATAAAACTGGATGGCATTGCGTACGGTATCTCCGTTCTTGCCGTCCACGGTGAGATTCATCCCGTGTGTGGCGAAGTTGGTGGAACCGATATTAGCAGGCCCATCACTCAAATTCAGCGTCAGACTCGCCGGCCCCGGATCATCTGCCGTCAGCACCAGGTTTCCATTGATAAGGCTGGCCGTAGCCTTAGGATAAACGCTGCTAATGCGGTTAATCAGGTCTCCTAAGGTAGTCCCGTCCACACCGTAAACAAACAGAGCACTGATAACCGCACCATCGGCGTCCGTGCCCTGGATACGTATCGTGTCTCCTAACTGGTAGTTAGCGGTGTTCGTGGCTAGGTGGTTCAGAGGTGTGCTCGCTGTGGCCAGCTGGCCTCCTCCTAACACGGCAGCGCCCGGGCCAGTCAGACTCATCCACGCAGTGTTATTGCCGGCATTATCGGTGATACTGAGACTGAGTCCATTGGAAGCGCCATTCTGTTCCGTGCGTACCGTGATGCGGCCACTGGTGCCATCCAGGGTGACTTCCGCACTGCTACCGAAGGCCGTCTGCAGGGCATTGACCACGTCCCCCAGAGTGGTCGTAGCTGTATTTACTATAATCGTCTGCGTCGGTATGCTCGTGCCATCGGCTCGAGTTCCGTTTATGGTAATGACGTCGCCATTACTGAAACTGAAACCCTGCAGATTCACTAACAAAGTCGTGGCATCTGCGGGAGGATTGCCGAGAGCATTTGTGACAAAGGGCTGGGTGGTCAGGAACTGAGTATCGCGGAAGGGAGTTGCCGAAGTAAGCACTTCGTGGATCGGCCCAGAGGCAGCGGCACTCAGGTTGCCTCGAAAATCTATAGACGTCGTCGCACGGTCGGGAACCGTCGTGCCGAACGGGATGCGAATGTTATTATCTCCTGGAACCTGGAAACGCGGCAACAAGGTATCTCCTTCGCCTATAGTACCAAATCGTTGCACGCGATACCCGGTGGCGGAATCTACCAGGAAATTGTCTTTATCAATACTGAAGGCCCCCGCACGGGTATACAGTTGCTGGACTCCATCGTGAACCACGAAAAACCCATCCCCCTGAATCGCCAAGTCCAGAGGTCGGCCCGTGGATTCCAGACTTCCTTGTTCCAGAACGGTATCTATAGCGGCGACACTGACGCCTAAACCGATCTGGATCGGGTTAGTGCCTCCCACTGCCTGGGACACAACCCCCGTGGCGCGTTTCAAGGTCTGATACAGCAGTTCATTGAAACGAATACGTTGCGCCTTGAAGCCCGTTGTATTGACATTCGCCAGGTTATTCCCCACGACATCCAGCATTTGCTGGTGGACACGAAGTCCTGAAACACCGGCGAGCAAGGCTCGAGACATATAGTACCTCCACAGGTGACAAGCCCGAGGCTGAAGAAGTTGACACCGCTGGCAAAGACTTATCAGGCAAGCAATGCCCGAATCTGAGCCGTGCTGATCATCTCCCCATTTACCTGTAGCAGGAGGCTGTTATTCACGAAGTGTACGGCCATGACGGTACCGGTCCTGGTTGATTGACCATCTCCAGTCTGGTAGTGCACACGACGACCAACCAGATTCGCGGCTTGAACTAATTGCTGGAGCTGCAACCATTGCTGCATGTTCTGATTAAGCTGCATCAGGTGTTCCAACTGCGAGAACTGTGCCAACTGTACAGCAAAATCTGCACCATCTAAGGGACTCATAGGATTCTGATGCTTGAGTTGAGCTACTAATAATTGCAGGAATTCATCGCGCCCTAACGAATTGGCTCGTCGCGGCGATGAATGATCCAGGAGACCTTGTGCACCGGTAAGCTGCCCTATAGTCATAGATGTCTATCCTTAGCTTGAGGAGAGCTAAGCCATCATGTTCACGAGCGTGTTCTCGCCGGCAGGACCGAGGTCAGGAGCGTCTTGCCGAGGACGGTTCATTTTCTTTATCGGCCAGTCATCGCCCCGCTCGAAATGGCGATGTTGCCTCGATTCCTCGCCAGCAAAACTGATCACAATTGTTCGGACGCTGATACCGAGCTGATTCAGGTGTTCCTGTAATTGGGCGCGTTGCTGTTCCAGGAGAAATTGAGTGCTGGGATATTCGGTACGAAAGTGGGCTTCTAAGTCACTCCCCTGCATCCGCACATGGATTTCCAGGTGCCCCAACTCCGGGGGTTCTAAGCGAAGAGAGAGCCGCCAGGGGATTTCCTGCCGTAGGGCCTGCGGCTGTTCACGCACGGCTTGCACTATCTGCTGATATAGAGGGGGGGAGTCTGAGCCGTGCTTAATATCCTTGATCGGAGCAACGATCGAACTGTGCGAAACCTCTGTCGCCAGATGAGGTGGGATAGGCGGGAGCGATTCCTCAGACCTCATGGAGTCGTCGCCGCGTAGCGGGAACAACATTTGCGCAGGCACTGCCACGGTTGATGAACGATAGGGAATCGAGCGTCCAGGAACCCAATTTTCGCTGAACGATAATTCTACTGGCAGGTACTCAGAGCGAACATTAGGAACGCCATCGAGTATTGGCAGGTTCAGACCTGCCTCCAACTTATCCGAAAAAGGCAGCATCTCCTTACTTTCCGCAGGGTTGAGAATCCTGGCCAGGTCCCTCTCGGAAGACATCCGAGAAAACGCGGCCACTTCCCGAACACTAAAGCCCGTCATTTGCGGGGCACTGGAATCAACTGGGAGAGCGGGTGACATATATGAATTAGGCAACATGCTGGAGTCCGAGAGAGCAACACGACAAATAGGCGCGCACATGTCGGGAGCAGCAATTTCCGTGGGACAAACCGCTCCCTGGGAGTTCACTAGAGACGGGATGCCAGCGGCCGGCGGGATATTGATTAGTTTAAATTGACGGTTGGAATCTACGGGGTCGGCCATTAGAGTAGTGTCGAGATGGTCGCGAACGGTTTTTGCTATAGCATCGTGGGGAGAAGATAAATCGCCTTCCGGTTTCTCAGCAGGAATCAGTATAGTCGTTAATGTCTGCAAAGAAGGACTGGTTTCCGCGGGCTGACCCGACTCCCGTCGAAGTTCCTTATCAGATGAGGATTCGATTTGGTTCGGCACAAACGTGCTCAGGCACTGCAGCAAGGCTTCGAGGAACGCCGGCACCAAAGATTCCTGGGTCGTCGGCACCGACGGACTCGTCGAAACCTGGCTCTGGGCCAGTACGAAGCTATCCGCTAATGAGGGCTCGGCAAGAATGGTGGGTAACAGATTCATGGTTGCAAGTTCTAAGTTGTGTTCTTGCTCCTAAGACGCAAGTGCAATGCCAGGGCTAAGGCAAGCTGATAGGAGTTCAAGCTCCCGTAGCGGATCAGGATCGCATGTTAGCGATAAGATCAGCACAACACTGCTTAACCAGTTATGACACTTCTATCAGAAACAGCGAGCAGGCATCCTA
>JANWVZ010000091.1 GCA_025056555.1 Gemmatales bacterium
CCAACGCACGGAACAGCATGTCTCCAGCTGGCGACAAGGACACGCTCTCCAACACCAGCACACGTGCTTGGGCCGCACCGGCAGCCAGTTCGCATACTGTTCAGCCTTCGGATGTATGTCTCTGTCCCGACTACCGAAGTCGGAACCGCAAGCCGCTGCGGATTGCTTTGTGCTACGACAAGGTTTACCCGGCGCGAGGTGGGATGGAGGTGTTCATTGTAGATTTGATTCGGCGCTTAGTTCACGATGGCCATGAGGTACACTTGTTCGCCTGGCAGCGCGATGCCCAGGCTTTACCGCCCTCTCTGGTTTTTCATGCCTTACCACAGCGTTGGATGCCTCGTTTTCTGCGTCCATGGTACTTCGCCAAAATCTGCGAAGACGCCTTGCGCCAGCAGGATTTCGATGTGACTGTGGGCTTCGTCAAAACTTGGGGGCAGGATGTGCTCATCTTGGGAGGAGGCTTGCATTTGGCTAACGCGAAGCACAACCTCCTGAAATACTCCAACTGCTGGGCGCGAGGCTTGGCGCGTGCTTGGCGCACTTTAGACATCTGTTACTGGTCGTACTTACTCCTGGAACGCAAGCAATTGTGTCGTGGCCATAGGCCGATTATTGTTGCGGTCAGCGACATGGTTCGTCGGCATTGTCAGGAATACTATCGCATTCCTGCAGAGCGCATTCGAGTTATCCATGCAGCCATTGATCCGAACCGTTTCCATCCGAAGCACCGGGAGGTGCTTCGCCAGCAAATGCGGGCCAGCTTGGGTATTCGCGACGACCAGTCGGTAGCACTGTTTGTCGGACACAATTACGCCCTTAAGGGATTAGTTCCCCTGCTTCAGGCGCTACAGCTCCTGCAAGGCAAACCACTGCATCTCATCGTTTGCGGCAGTCGGAAAGATCAGCTGTACCGTGCTCTGGCGGCGCGACTAGGCATCAGCGCGCAAGTTCACTTTCTGGGATACCAGGGAGACGTACGCCGTTGCTTCTTTGCCGCAGACTTCATGGTGCACCCCACGTTTTACGATCCTTGTTCCTTAGTCGTGTTGGAAGCGCTGGCTTGTGGCCTACCTGTGATCACTACGCGCTACAATGGCGCTGCGGAACTACTCACTCCTCCCCTGGACGGTTTTATACTCGACGATCCCCACGACTATTGGCGGCTTGCGGAGTACCTCGATTTGCTCAGTCAACCCGAAATTCGCCAGAACTGTTCGCAGCAGGCCCTCCTATCCGCTCGCAGGTGGACTCTCGACCATCTCTACCACGCTCTGCTGGACGTCTTTTACGAAGTTGTGGCGAATAAACGCCGGGCGGCACAAGAAGAACAACGCTTGGAAAACCCAGCTGCCCGACCTGCCGCTTAGTAAACGGGAGAAACCCACTCGCTTTGGCGACGGTTTTTCCCTGCGACTAACTGTGCCTCAAGCCACCAAACTCCTGGCGTATTCGCTCGACTAAATATGTCAGAGCCTGGTCACTATACAACACGAAAGCCCATTCTCGATCACGAACTAACCTCAATTGCGTCTCATAATCAGCAAGAGTTTGTAGGGCAGATCGCAGCTGGCGTTCGACGTCAAGGGTAAGTGGACGCAGCACCTCGCGAATTTCCGAAAATTCTCGATGAAGCTCACGACGCTGTTCCCGGTTCGCTCCCGACCAACGGTTCAATAACTCTTGCTTACGGATCACAGAACGGCGAACTTCAGGCAGCGATAATAATTCCCGTGGCAGCACCCGCTCAGGGTTATACTGGCAGTCGCGCATACGGTGTAACAGTTGTTCACGAACCCAGGTTGGTTTGCTTGGGCAGGGTAATGGCAACCGTAGGGTCGCTGAGACCACCGCGTACTGCGGAGCGGGGACCTCCCAATAACGTTGGAGCAGCCTGTCGGTAAACCGGTCATAAAGTCCTCCCCCGATGCCGTGAATAAACATCTCCGCTAAGAACAACCGCACAAATAAGGTCAACGTGAGGGCGCGAGGGCGGATTTTCCAACCGGCAGTTTTCAAAGCTTGTTTCCATTCATGAAGCCCCTCCTGGTCCAACACGGGCCGAATTTCTGCGCATGGGCCAGTTTCTCCAATACGTAACGTCCACGAGTGAGGAGAACATCGTGCCCATAAACGCTGGCGGGGTTGTCCGTCTTGCCAAACCCAGAAGGGCGCTTCGTGCCAATCTCCGTCCTGACCCAACGGCGGCACGGGATGTGTTCGACTGCGCAGACCCTCCTCTTTACGAAATGCCATCAGCTCCATGTTGTGCATTGTGACAAACCTCGGTAGCTGCCTCAGAACTTCCCCCGTGAAAGCCATGAACCCCTCACTTTCGCACAGAGTGGAGACATACAGTTCACCGTTATGGTAACCCCAACGTTCCTCCCAGTGGCGTCGCACACCGGCTAGGACGTCGGCTAATCGGCATTCCGGTTTGTGTAAATTCAGAAAATGTCCAGCTTGCGATACAAACTGGGGCAAAATCGTATCGGGAAGCAAGTCCGCCAGGGCCGTTTCCGCGCGCTGAGATAACGTGAGCAAATGCGTCGCCGAACATGGGGAGTCTCTAACCCAGCCATCCTGGTTTGGACTCTCTTGGTGGACACCGACGGACCTATTCCCATTAGCAGAAATATCGTCGGTAAGTAATACATACTCTTCCCAGGCCAACCCCGGTCGCAATTCACAAAAGGGTATCCAAGTCACTGACAAGCGATGATTAATCTGCGTAGGAACGCGCAGCGATAATGTCTTGGGCTGATCGTGATCGGCAATCAGGTTCACAGGAGCCAATCCTAAACTTTGGCAGGCTTCCGCCAGGGCGAAATGCTTGGCCCAGACGCCGGGATGGAAAAGCTCGGGTTGATGTCCGGTTACGAGACAAGGAGCATCCGGGACTATTGCGCGTAAACCCCAACGGGCCAGTTGCTGACCGGCCCAAGCACGAGCTAGTCGTTGCGTCGCAGCTCGCCAGTGTTTCAGGGGGATGTCGCAAAATCGTAGCGACAGTCTACGGAACAATTGAGCATTGCTGGCCACTATGTTGGGCCATTCCTGAGGCGGCGGTTGAATGAGGAGGGCACCGTGTTCTTCGGGAGCCCGCAGGGAAAGGAACGTCATCCGCGGCTACCTCCGCGCCAGGTGGCAGAACAGCGGACTAACTCCCGCGCCAGCACCTCACGATAATACGCTAACCGCACCTCGGGATCATTTAGCAGACCTCCGAAGGCACGGGTCGGGTCAAGATACAATCGTGGCACTGCGACTTCCCGAATGCGCCAGCCTAGAAACGCTGCCTGAACCCATAACTGCAAGGGCATGCCCCAGCCGTCCTCCGTCAGGTTCAAGTCCCGCAACGCGGCCACGCGATAGGCCTTGAATCCACAAAACGCATCGGTGATGGACAATCCGAGCCGATCGTTCAGTTCTTGAACAATCAATAGATTGATACGGCGCCGATCCTCGGGCGGTTCGTCATCCTGACGGAATCGGCGCAGATAGCGCGAACCCGACACCATATCCACGTCTTCGTTCAGAGCTTCAAGTAAAACGGGGATGCGGTGCGGTTCGTGTTGACCATCGCAATCCATCGTTACCAATACTTCGTAATGGTGGGCCAGGGCGAACGCCATTGCCGAACGAATGGCTGCTCCGTAACCGCGATTGTGCCGATGTACGATCAGGTGTAAATCGCTTTCCCGCGCCAACAACTCACTGGTTCCATCCGTCGAGCCGTCGTTCACCACCAGAATCTCATCGGCGACCGTGCGCACCTGCTGCAACACTGTGGTCACGTGCCTGACTTCGTTGTACACCGGGATTGCTACTAAGACGCGCATAGCTGATTCCCTCGGTAGCTTCTTGCTCCTGGAACTATTGTAGGCTTAACCTGGATCCAACTGCGAATCCGACGTTATTCCGTCAAAACTTTTGCATCAACCTCCTGCGTCTTAGGCGTTCTTACCACCAGTGTAACATCTGTGCCAAGCGATTGATAAAAATGATCGCTCCGACAATCGCCGCCGTGCCCGCGGTTATCAGCACGGCACCCGCGGCAATGTCCAATGCTGGAGCACAACGACTGCGACTTCGCTCATCCAATCCGCGACACAAAGCTTCCAGTGCGCTATTGAACATTTCCGCTGCCAACACCGTGCCAATACACAAGATCACCAGGCACCAGCTGACCCAATCTAAACTCATGACCCATGCCGCGGTCAGAGCCGCTGCGGCAACGAAGAAATGGACAAAGAAACTCGATTGGCCCCGCACACCGAGCTTAACACCCCGCCAGGCGTCGGCAAATTTGTGCCGCCACGTTCGCGTCGAGGCGCCACTTCCCAGCGCGGCCGACTCCTTGTCTTCCAGCCTCTCGATTGGTTCGATAGCTTTCCCCTTCATGGATCATTCCGCGTCCTTGGGCCAACCCCCAAATAATTCGTCGCACGGATGGCGCAATGTGAAGCGAAAGACCGGACTAAGCTCTGGTTAGGCGAAGCAAATCCGCCACCGCGCAAACGAATCCGGGCAGGACGTCGCTGCCGGTCAGTGTGTCCGACTCGTTCAGTATCCGAGCCTCAGTTCCTGGACAATGCGCCTGCACTTGCATCGTTTGCCGTTCCACCACCCAAACCATGTTTACCCCTGCCTGGAGATATCTCGCCACTTTTGAGGCCAAACGTGCGGCATCTTCGGAAGGAGAAACGATTTCGACTACCAAAGGCGGGATTTTCCCTAACCATCCCTCCGGCAAATCCTCCCAGTCCATGGGGTCAGCATAAACAATGAGGTTCGGCCCCAGTACCGTGTCCGGGTCGCGATGGATCAGAAGGCCAGTATCATGGGCAATTAGTGCTCCTCGACCCAACTGAAAGATATATTCATCCAAGATTCGTGCCAGTCTTGCTCCTACGCGGCCATGCTGTGCGCCTGGAGGGGACACGATTACCAACTCTATTTCGTCCAATTCGAGTAGTTGATCGGCAAACTTTGGTTGCTGACGAAGTTGCCAAGACGCCTCCGCCGTCAGTAACGGCGACGTGTCCTGATGCGCTGGTGCCAACGATTCGCCGCGAGGAACCACTGTCATGTTCGAGACCCCATACAAATCCTAGCCGGCCTGTTTGCGTTCGGCTTCGAGTTGGTGCAGTTTATTGTAAAGCGTTTTCAGGCTGATGCCGAGTTCCGCGGCCGCCGCTGGCTTATTACCACCGTGTTTTTCCAAGACTCGTAGCACATGCTCCATTTCGACTTCGCGTAAAGTCCTGGGCGGCGAAACCTCTCCGGGGCCGTGTTGCCTGACCGCTGTGAAGCTGAAGCTTGCACCTCGCTGCCCTACGTGCCGCGGCAAATGCTCCGGCGTAATCGTTCCACCTCCTGACACGATCCAAGCATGCTCCATCACGTTGGCCAATTCCCGAACGTTGCCAGGCCAATCGTGTTCCAGGAGGGCGTCAAGCGTATCGGGCCGCAGCATCTCAGCCACCTGTTCGACCGGTCGCCGCGCCGCTCGTGCTAACAGGTGCCTCGCCAGTTCTGGAATATCGCACCGCCTTTCGCGCAACGCAGGGAGTTGGATTTCGAAAGTATTGATGCGAAAATACAAATCCTCGCGAAATTCGTCGTGCGCCACCATCTCGCGTAAATTGCGGTTCGTAGCACACAATACCCGCACATCAGTGCGGAACGGCTCAGTTTCTCCGACGCGGCGAATTTCTCCCGATTCCAGAAACCTTAATAGTTTGACCTGAATATTCTTGCTCAGCTCCCCGACCTCATCGAGGAACAAGGTTCCACCATTTGCCACTTCGAAAAGTCCTTTGTGATCCCGGTCGGCCCCAGTAAATGCTCCCTTGCGATGACCAAACAGTTCACTTTCTGCCAGATTCTCGGAGAGAGCACCGCAGTTTACGGGCACAAAGGGCATATGAGCACGACGGCTCTGCTCGAAAATCAGCCGCGCCACCAGTTCCTTGCCCGTGCCGGTTTCGCCCAGGATCAATACTGTAGCGTCGGTGGGAGCAATTGTGGCAATGAGGCGCCGTACCTGCTGCATCGCAGGCGACTCACCAATCAGCACCGTCGGTCCTTCCGCTGCACGCACGCGACGCTGCAATGCCAGGTTGTGCATGGTGAGTTCTTTCTTCTCGGCGACCCGCCGCAGCACGGCTTCGAGTTCCGCCAACTTACACGGCTTGGTAATATACTCAAACGCTCCCAAACGCAACGCTTCGACAGCCGATTCCAGGCTGGCATAACCAGTCAGAAGTATCGCTTCGGTGTGGGGAGCGACTTGTTTCAGCCGCGTCAACACCTCTAACCCGCTCATGCCCGGCATGCGAATATCCAGGATCGCTGCGTCGTATGTGCCCTTTTCCAAAGCTTTCAGCGCACAGACGCCATCAGGACATACAGTAACCTGATGACCCAGGCGGGTTAGTTCGCCGTGGACCAACTCGCGAAGATGAGGTTCATCATCCGCGAAAAGCACACGCAAGCGTCTCGCCGCGTTGCTTTGCACCATGGGACTCCTTCCCTGTCCTTTTAGGCTGCCTTGCCGGACACGCTCACTTCTGGCACGGGCTTGGAAGCGCGTAGAGGCAACCGCACAATGAAAGTACTGCCGCGGTTGGGCCCATCACTGTGCGCTTCGATTTCCCCTCCGTGCTGACTGATGATATGATGGCTAATAGATAAGCCTAAGCCAGTTCCTTTGCCAGTGCGACTCCTCGTGTAAAACGGCTCGAAAATATGCTCCAATACCTCCGGTGTCATACCACATCCCGTATCTCGGAAGGTCATCACCGCCCAATCGTCCTGGATGTCGAGGGTAATGGTTAACTCCCCGCCCGGGTCCATGCTTTCCAGCCCATTGACTACCAGGTTAAGTATTACCGACTTGATCTCATGAGCGTTGGCCAACACCCGCGGTCGTTGCCGAACTTCCAAACGTAACACCTTGCCCTTGTGATGGGGCATGTGCTCGACGATTTCAAGGACGGACTGAGTCAATTGAGCAAGGTCTGTCAGCTCGCGGTGTTTTTCACCGACCCGGCTGAATTCCAGCAGTTTCTCCGTGATCTTCTTACAGCGAAATGCCTCCTGCTGAATCATGGCTAAGTATTGTCGAATGCTGGCCAAGTCGGGAGCTTCGGGCTTATCCGCAAACAACTCGGCAATGCGGTGTTCCAGCGCTTCGCTGCAAAACGCAATACTCGCCAGCGGGTTGTTGATCTCGTGCGCTACTCCGGCCGCGAGAAATCCCAGACCGGCTAGCCGTTCGGAGCGCACCAGTTGCCGACTCCGTTCGTTCACTTGTCGAGCCAGATCGCGATAAATTTCCTGCAACCGGTCGATCATGTGATTGAACGCTTCCGCTAAGTCGCGCATCTCGTCCTGACTTTGCACCGCAATATGGCTATCAAAGTTCCCCTGAGCCAACTGCATAACTTTCTCATGCAGCTCCCGAATGGGTGCCATGATCCACCGATACGCCAACCAACTCAAGGCCAGTAACAATAACACCGCCAAAGTTGTGGCCAGTGATACCGCTATCAGGCTCACTCGGTAGTCCTGGCGGGCCGATTGAATGCGTCGGCTCAAGTCGGTGTGGATGACTTCGCGCAACTCTGGAGCCAATTGCCGTAAACGCCGTAATATCTGGATAGTTCGTGGCTCAAGGGGACTGACTTCTCCCCCCGTCGCACTCATGGTCGCAGGGAGACTTTTGAGTGATCGCTCCTCCAGTTGATGGAGGATTTCCTCCACCGCCCCGGCCACGTCGCGCTCATCCTGACCGTCATCCGGATCACGGCCCCGACGCACGCTTTGCTCCAGCTGTGCTCGATATTCCTGCAAGAGTGTCCGCACTTGAGCAATCCGACGCGCCAGTTCCGTATAGGTAACGCCATGCTCACTTTCAGCAAGTGCAGCTAACTGAGCTATGGCATCCTGCACCTCTTGGGCACTGCGTAACTCGGTTAATTTGCTGTCCATGCTCTTCATCGTGCCGCGGTACGAACAAAGCCCCCATAAGGTGCCGGCGAACAGCACCCCTAGACAGCAGACTACTAGCGTCAGCCCCGCCAACAGTTTCTGGCGAATGCGCCAGCTCATCATGAGTCCTGGCCGCTTGTGTCGCTTCTGGCCTGATCGATTCTTAGCTAAGACTGCAACTTCTAACACAAACTCGCTCGCTTGGCGAGAGCACTTACCCGCCACATGACTACCGACTGAGCGGCTTGGACTTGACCATCTTCAGGAGGCAATTTCTCCCAGTCGCTACAATTCGCGAATCCGAGCCTGCGCGTGTGATCAAGCCTGTGCAAAGCGCGGTCCCGATAGTGTCCTTCTCATGTCCAAAACTGGTCTGGATTTGTTCGCCCGCATCGTTATAGTCCGAGCACTTCCGTCCGGAGAACCATCGCTCAGACATGACTGGGGGAAACCGTGTTCGCCGTGTCCCACGGGGGAATCACAACGGATGGCAGGTAACGCACGCGACTTTGTGCGCCCGCTGACAATCACGGCGGCGGTCTTGCTGGCTGGATGTTGTGATTTGCATCGGGGCGGCGAGATTTACCTGCCGGAAATGCCTCGAGAATTGCAGAAAGTGACCATGCCTCCTTATATCATTGAACCGCCGGACATCCTGCTGATTGATGCTGTCCGCGTTATTCCGCTACCCCCTTATCGCATCGAACCCCTCGATATCCTGCTGATTCAGGCCGCTGGGACCTTACCTGATGAGCCTATCGCCGGACTCTACCGTGTCGAGCCGGATGGCACCATTCCATTAGGAGCGCATTATGGTTCGGTTCGGGTCGTTGGTCAAACCCTCGAAGAGGCTCGGCTAACTATCGAAGCCCATCTCCGAAAGATCCTCAAAGACCCCAAGGTTACCGTCACGCTCGCGGAATCCCGAGCCCTGCAGCAGATCCGCGGAGAGCATCTGGTCCGGCCGGATGGAACAATTGCTCTGGGCACCTATGGCAGTGTGTATGTTGCCGGTATGACTCTCGACCAGGCGAAAGTCGCCATCGAACGCTACCTAGCTCAGTTTTTGCAAAACCCAGAAGTGTCCGTAGATGTGCTCGCCTACAACAGCAAGGTTTATTACGTCATCTTTGATGGCGGTGGCTACGGTCAGCAGATTATTCCTCTACCCGTTACGGGCAACGAAACCGTGCTCGACGCGTTGGCCAAGGTGAATGGGCTCCCCTTCCAGGCTTCTAAGCAGCATATCTGGATTGCCCGCCCGGCTCCCCCAGAAGCCGGCGGAGAGCAGATCTTGCCGGTGAACTGGGACGCTATCACCCGCAAAGGTTCCACTGCCACTAACTATCAGATCCTGCCCGGCGACCGTATTTATGTCCAAGCCGATCGCTGGATCACGCTTGATAATACCCTGGCCAAGATACTTACTCCCTTTGAACGCATCTTCGGCTTCACCTTACTGGGCAACGCTACAATCCGCGCTGTCAGCAACGGTAATAACACCGGTACCGGCACAGGTTTCTAAGTGGGCAAGTCATCTGAACCATGCTAAGATTTAATATATCCCCTATTCTCCGCTAATTATAGCACTGGGCATCAGGCAGTTTCCTGCTCCCCAGAGGCTTACCCACATTGAGTGCCTAATAACCCCTCAATCAAGGAGCACGATCTTGAACGGCCGCTTTTATATTGCAACTATGTTCATCGTGGCTTTTTCTACAATCCTGGTTTCTCAGGCATCAGCTCAACCTCCCACTAATCAGCCTGCCTATCGTCCCCCCACTGTCAGCCCCTATCTGAATCTTCTGCGCCGCGGCGCCGGTCCTGGTTTCAATTATTTTACCCTGGTACGACCGGAGTTAGATTTTCGCGGTGCTATTCGACAACTGCAAATGGGTCTCGGCGATTTGCGCCGTCAGCAACAACTCCTCGAACAGGAAGAAGCTATGCCGGTAACCGGTCATCCCACTTATTTTATGAATACGGGTTGGTACTTCAACGTCGGCCCACGCCAAGGTCTGGTAGTCCCCGGTGTCAGCCCCTCAATGACTCAACCCGTTCGACGACCTGCCGTAGTACGCTTTCGCTAAGTCTGCTCTTTAGTATGGAGGAAAACCTTTATGTCACCTGCTCATCTCTACGTTCCTATGATCGCGATGATAATTATCATACTTTTCGCTAATACGACCCATGCACAAGTTTGGCAACGATGGAACGCTCCATCTCAACAACCACGTCTTAGCGTTTTCGGTGGTTATTATGGTTACTATTCGACTACGTGGCGCCCTTGGCCCGGCCTGGGATCGAACAGTGTCATTAGGGAAACTGAGATACTAAATATACCTTCACCAATGCACTCACCTCATGTCTCGGGAAGCATTATCCCTTCAGTTCCCAATTCTCAACTTCCAGCTACTTATCCCAAGGCGCCGCTTAGCCCTTCGCCTACAGCCTTTACTCCATCATTGGGCTCATCTCCGCTAGATCCAGCCCGGCAGCGCGAAACTATCCCCAGCACAGCACATCCACCGGCTTACCATCCAACGCCGTTACAATCAGCCTATACGTTGGGCCAGCCTGTATTGCGCGTTCACTTACCTGCGGATGCTTCTAAGGATCAGGATTCTACCAAGCCCAAGGAAAAACCGGTCGAGCCTAGCGACACTCTTCCGCTGGTTATTCCACCCAGCCGCGTGAGTCCTAAACCAAGCTCAGATGCACAATTGACAACACCCCGGCGCGTTTTTCGAATTCGCGATTGTGAAGAGTGAAACATTATTAGGTGCTCATATATGGTGTCAAGTTTCTCTAGACAATATCCCAAGTTTGCCTTGCTAAGTTGGCGCCCTTTAAGATTATCTGCTGTTTCTCTAACAACTTGGCAAAAAATCAGTTTCTTCCTTAGGACACTCGGTACTGTTTCATCCTGGCGCTTTGTTAAGACTGCTTGCGAATTGCTGCCGGAACCTCGCAACCAGGCACACTGCCGCACTGACCCCGCCAACGCAGCCAGTGATCTACTAATACCAACGCCATCATCGCTTCCCCCATCACTACGAATCGCGGCAGTAAACAAGGATCATGACGACCTTTGACTAATATAGTCGTAGGTTCCCCTTGGCGGGTCACTGTCATTTGCTCTTGAGGAATACTAGCAGTGGGCTTGAGCGCGACCCGACAAATAATCGGTTCACCGCTGGAAATGCCCCCGAGAATACCCCCGTGTCGGTTCGTAGTCGTGCCGATCTGACCGTCTTCCTTGCAAATGAACGGATCATTATTCTGGCTCCCTCGCGCGGTGGCCACCGCAAATCCTGCACCATATTCAAACCCGGTCACTGCCGGTAACGATAGGAATGCATGAGCTAAGTCCGCCTTCAGTTTGTCGAACACGGGTTCGCCCAAACCTGCGGGTACCCCTGTGGCCACCACTTCACATATCCCCCCTATGGAATCTTGCTCCTTTCGCACCTGTTCAATGAGCGCGATCATGCGAGCCGCGGCTTCAGGATCAGGACATCGTACCACGTTCGCTTCTACTTGTTGCAAGCTCACCTTCGCGGGGTCTGGAATACTCGCAATGATATCGCCAATCTGCTTCACATAGCCAACGATGCGAATACCGATTTGGCCTAAGATTTTCTTCGCGATGGCGCCAGCAGCTACTCGGCAAAGCGTTTCTCGGGCACTGGAGCGACCACCCCCTCGATAATCACGAAAACCATACTTAGCATCATAAGTGTAGTCAGCATGGCCAGGCCTATATTTATCACGAATTTCACTATAATCCTGGCTTCGAGTGTCCTGATTACGAAATAAGATAGCAATCGGGGTACCGTCAGTCTTTCCCTCAAAGACCCCCGACCAGATCTCTGGATAATCAGGCTCGTCCCGCTGAGTCACAATCCTTGATTGCCCAGGCCGACGCCGCCCCAGATCGGGGAGTAAATCCTCGACGGACAGGGGTATGCCAGGCGGACATCCATCTATGATGCAGACGTAGCCTGGCCCATGACTCACACCCGCAGTGGTCACTCGAAAAAGCACGCCGAAGGTATTTCCTGCCATTGTCCCAACCCGCATCAGAAAATTCGTAAAATATCGTTTATTTATTTTAGCACATTACCTGCACTTTAGATATATTGAGACCACCCTGAATCTGGCAAAGGAGAGGCAGCATGCCGACAAATATCAAACCCGATTATCTGATAGTGACCACTGGCAATGATGTCGGCGCTTATGAGGTCAAAGAATATTTGGGCGTCGTGCGTGACCTCGTTGCCCGCTCAACGGGTGTAGCGCGTGGATTCCTCGGCGGCTTGAAATCCATCATTGGCGGTAACGTTGAAACTTGGGGTACTGTCTGCGAAGAGGCGCGTAAGGAAGCCTTCGCCCGCATGATTCAACACGCTCGCGAACTCGACGCCAACGCCGTGATTGTCATGCGCTACGATGTCACTGATTTCGTCCAGGGTGCACCGAAGTCTTGTGCTACGGCACCGCTGTTCGTCTTGGTCCGATTTCAACCGATTAACAATTTCAGAGTCAGAGCGATGTCAAGCCGAACCTTAGTTCCTATAAACAACCTGTCAAGACCCTAAGCGGATTCGTGGAGCCATTATCACACTGTCCCAATCCACTTTTTAGTGACCAAGCTTGGAATTAGGGAGGGAATATGCCTGAGCGTGCGGGAGTGATCGACCTTCGCAGCGATACAGTAACACGTCCCACTCCAGGCATGCGTGCTGCTATGGCCACGGCCGAAGTGGGCGACGATGTTTTCGGCGAAGATCCCACAGTGCGCCAACTGGAAGAACACGTCGCGGAGTTACTCGGCAAGGAAGCCGCTCTCTTCGTTCCTTCTGGCACGATGTCGAATCAGATTTGCATCAAGATACACACCCAGCCTGGGGACGAACTGATCTGCGACGTAAATTCCCATATCTATAACTACGAAGCAGGTGGCCCCGCAGTGCTGAGTGGCGTCACATGTCGCACCATCGAGGGCGATTGTGGCATTTTCGATCTTAGTCAGTTAGAGGGCCTGATACGGCCAGAAAACGATCACTTAGTACGCACTCGATTGGTGTGTTTGGAAAATACACATAATCGCGGTGGTGGCAGAATTTTCCCTTTACAGAAAATACGGGCTATTACCGAGTGGGCGCATCGCCATGGTTTATTCGTCCACTTAGACGGAGCGCGTCTCTGGAACGCTTCCGTGGCTACAGGTATTCCTTTGCACGATTGGGCCCGTGACTGCGATTCAGTCTCCGTATGCTTCAGCAAAGGTCTAGGCGCACCTGTAGGCTCAGCACTGGCGGGCTCGAAGGAACTCGTCAAACGGGCACGACGGATTCGGAAACTTCTCGGCGGGGGCATGCGTCAGGCGGGGGTGCTCGCCGCAGCCGCTTTGTACGCGATCAAGCATCATTGGTCTCGCCTTGCCGAGGATCATGAACATGCTCAAATCCTGGCTCAAACCGTTCGCCATACTCCAGGTTTACGACTATTTCCCTCTGTCATTGAAACTAATATTCTTTATGCCGACATAGACCCGCGCTTAGGCACTGCTGCCGACTTGGCACAAGCGCTTCGGGAGCGGGGCGTCCTGGTTTTGCCCGTAGCGCAACAGCGCATCCGCCTAGTTACCCATCTGGACGTGTCTCGGGCTCAAGTGGAACGGGCAGCCGCTTTATTGGAGCAAACCGCACGATACTTAGCCACGCGCGCGGCATGAAACCGACCATCGCCCACCCTTGGAATGTAACGCCTCGGGAAGCAATCGCGTTGCAACAACGGCTAGTAAGCCTGGTAAAGCTTATGGGTAAGTTAAATCTATGTCGCTATGTGGCTGGTGCGGACGTCGCCTATACGCGCTCACATAGGCACCTAGTAGCAGCGGTGGTTCTCTGGTGCACGGAAAGCAATCGGGTTGTAGAGCACTATCTAGTGCGGCAACCCGTGCAGTTTCCTTATGTACCCGGTTTATTGTCTTTCCGCGAAAGTCCCGCTATTTCGGAGGCATTGCAAGGTCTGAGACAACGGCCAGACTTGCTCATGATTGATGGCCACGGATATGCACATCCCCGCCGTTTCGGTATCGCTTGCCACCTGGGCGTTCTCTTCGATCTGCCTACTATTGGTTGCGCTAAGAGCTTGTTAGTGGGAGAACATGAAGAGGTGCC
>JANWVZ010000092.1 GCA_025056555.1 Gemmatales bacterium
GAGCACCGGCGGCGACGGGGGGAGCATATTGGATTTGGCATGATGAAGGTGATCCGACACGTGAAGCACCTGAGGGCATACGTTACTTCCGCCGCGTTTGGGAGATTAACCGACCGTTCGACATTGTGGTGGACGAGGCCACCTTGGACATAACCGCCGACAATCATTTCATCGTATGGGTCAACGGGCATCGCATAGGAAATGCAGGGAATTGGACGCAGGTTTATCGTTTCGACATCAAGCCTTATCTGGTACACGGGCGCAATGTGATTGCGGTTCAAGCACGCAATGACGGGGGGCCTGCGGGATTGCTGGTGCGGATAACCTACACGCCCAACGGTCAAACACGCTTGGCGCTGTATAGTGATGGCGCGTGGAAGTCAGCAACGAAAGTAACTGCAGGCTGGCAAAATGTCGGTTATGATGATTCGCAATGGAAACCGGTGCGCGTATTGGGGCCGTATGGGAAGACGGACCCCTGGCGTCAGGTCAGGTGGGGCGCCAGCGAGCGGTTTCAGGTGCTGGACGGTTTTCGCGTCGAAGAAGTCGTGCCGGGTCAACCGACCATGCCAGGCCTGCAGGCGGAGGGGTTGGATGAAAAGCTCCCGTTTTCCCTGATCAATCTGTGTTTCGATAATCGAGGTCGGCTGCTGGTGGCGCAGGAGCGCGGGCCAATTCTGCTCTGCACTACTGAGGAGAATGGCCCGCCTCGGGTCAGCAAGTTCACTTCCGGTAATGAAGGCAACCCAGCACGTCCTGTAACACGGATTCGCGTGTACTGCGAACAGGTACGCAACTGTCAGGGGATGTGTTGGGCCCAAGGAGCACTGTGGTTGGTCGGCGACGGACCTCAGGGCACCGGTCTGTATCGGTGCCGCGATACCCGTGGTCAGGATCGCATTGACCAGGTCGAACTGGTACATCGCTTCGAGGGAGGTATGGCAGAACATGGGCCGCACGCTATTCTGCAGGGCCCCGATAACTGGATGTATCTCGTAGTGGGAAATCATGCCTGGTGCCAGATTGGTGTGGATGTCGCGAAGCGTTGGCCGAATCCTGAGCGGATTGCAGCCAATTCCCCGTTATTGCGTTGGCCCACGGGTCGGCAAACACCGCAGCAATTCCAGCCTGGTCACACAGAGGACGTTTTGTTGCCTCGACAGAATGATGCCCGAGGTCACGCGGCGAACATCCGGGCTCCCGGAGGCACCATTTGGCGCCTGGACGCTACAGGCCAGTGCCTGGCACTGATCGCAGCCGGTTTCCGTAATCAGTATGACATGGCGTTTTCGCCTGATGGGGAAATGTTCTCATTCGATAGCGACATGGAGTGGGATGAGGGGCTGCCGTGGTATCGTCCGGTGCGTATTTGCCACGTAATTGCCGGAGCAGAATTTGGCTGGCGCACCGGTTCCTCAAAATTGCCTGTGTATTACTACGACACACTGCCTGGGGTGATTGACGTTGGCCGCGGTTCCCCCGTGGGCGTCGAGTGGCATGATCATGTTGCGTTTCCGCCGAAGTATCGAACTTTGTACGTGGCTGATTGGTCGTTAGGAATCATCTACGCCGTTCACCTGGAAAAACATGGCGGGAGCTATCGAGGCACAGTAGAACGCTTCTGCAGCGGTGCCCCGATGAATGTAACGGACATCGCGGTAGGGCCAGACGGTGCACTGTACTTCAGCCTTGGAGGACGGGGTACGCAGGGGGGAGTTTTCCGAATTGTAGCCGAAAGCACTGCCCCCAGCTCGCAAACCCAGCCCAATGAGCTGGCCGCTCTCGCCGACTCTCTGCTCGACCGTCAGCCGTATTCCGCATTTGGCCGACAACAAATCGCCCAAGTCTGGGCTAATGACGAAGTGGGTAAGCATCTGCGACAGTACTGGTCACGTCAACTTCTGGACTCGACCCAACCGGCTGAAAAACGGGTCAAAATCGCTTGGGTATTATGGCAGCACGGCTGGCGTCCGGATGAGGCGGTTGTTCAGAAGCTTTACGGTGATCCTCGGGCGGAAATCCGTGGCCTGGCTGTACAGTTGGTGGGTGCATTGGCGGACCAGGGCGAAAATAGCGCTGGCGGCCGCTCTGATCAGCAGCGACACGCGAGGATACTCCATGCAGCCCTACGTGATTCTGATGCCCGAGTGCGCCGATTGGCCTGTGAAAATTGCACCCGCACCGGCTGGTTGCCCGAGGCCAGGGAGCTTTGGCCACTCCTGGACGAATCAGACCGTTTTGTACGCACCGCCGCACGGTTAGTCCTGCAGCGGTTGCCCGTGGAAAGCTGGTGGCCCGAATTATTCAAACAGGCGCCGCAAGTGGTGCTGGAAGGAATCGCGGCTCTGGTGAAGACTGGACAGGTAGCGCAGCGTGCGGAGCGTCTCTTCGATTGGCTGGCCGAACAACTGCAGCACCAATCTTCCTGGCAGGAGCGACAGCGAGCCTTGGATTTGCTACGCGCTACGCAGTTGGTGGCCCTTTACAGCACAGTTCGACCTGAATCGGCCAGGCAAATCGCACAACTCTGCTGGCAACGATTTCCCCAACCTGAGCCATGGGTGAATCGCGAATTGGCGATCATCCTGGTCTGGGCTGCGCGAGAAAACCTGTTGACGGAACCGGTGCAGGCGAAGTTGTTATCAGAAATGACTCGGCCCGAGACGGATCGCCCTCAACAGATTCATTACTACTTTTATCTGCGCCTGCTGCACCGCGGGTGGACCACGGAGCAGAAGGAACAGGTACTGCGCTGGTACCAAAACACGCACAGTTGGACGGGGGGACACAGCTTCACGCCGTACCTGGCCAACGTCTTCCAGGACTTGTTGCCGGCCTTTTCAATAGAGGAGCAGCGTCGAATCCTGTCTCGCGCCGATGAATTTTGGCTACCCGCGGAGGTCGTGTTACGGAATTTGCCCAGCGATCAGCTTCCACCCCCTCAAGAGTTGGCAGCGATTTATCAGCGACTGCATGCCTCGTCGCAGCTGCCCAAATCGAGTGAACTGAAGCCAACAATCATCGCGGCACTGAGTCGCCATTTGTCGCCGGAAGCACAGGCAGCACTGCGGCAAATTGCGGATCGCGATCCCGACCAACGACACACGGTGGCTCGTGCCTTGGCCCGCGCTCCACTTGCCGAGAATGTTCCCTATCTGCTGCGGGGGCTCGACTCCCCGATACCGGGAGTAAGCCGCGAAATCCTGCTCGCTCTGCAAAAATCGGATTATAAGCCCATAGTTCCCCAGGAACCGCGCTCAGAGCATGCAGCGCCCTTCCGTGCCGTACTGCTGGCCGCCAGCCGTTTGGAGCCCAAAGACCGCTGGCAGGCGGTACTGGTTCTTCGACGCTGGACAGGTCGGCAGTTCAGTCTCGAAGAGGGCGATTGGAAGAGCGAGCTCGATGCCTGGGCTCGGTGGTTCTCCCAAACTTTCCCGAAAGAACCCCCTTTGCCTAACGTGACCGCCCTGGTCGGCGAGAGCAAGTGGAAGCTCGAAGAGTTACTGGCCTTGCTTGATAAGCTGCCACGAACTCAGCGCGACCTCCAACGCGGTCGCATACTTTTCGAAAAGGCGAATTGCGCCAAGTGCCATCGTTTTGGTACCTTGGGCGAGGGAATCGGACCAGATTTGAGTACGCTCAAAGGTCGGTTCACCCGTCGCGACACCCTGGAGGCCATTCTGTACCCCTCCAAAGTAATCAGTGACCAGTATCGCGGGAGCGTGATCCTGACCAGAAACGGTCAGACGTTCACCGGCTTGGCCGCTCCTCAAGGAGACACCGTAACTGTGCTTCAGCAGGATGGGACACGTATCACACTTCGCAAGGAGGACATCGAACAAATGGTGGCTTCTACCCTCTCGCCGATGCCGGATCGTCTGCTCGACAACTTCACCGTCGAAGAAATCGCCGACTTACTCAGTTTCCTCGAAAGCGATCCCCCGAAGTAGATGCACCGACACGCATGTGCGCTCGCCATTTTTAGTCCGGTGAAGCCAAGTTCACCGCTAGCCTGGCTGTCGTGCTGCATGTGTTTGAGCACTGAGGCAACCACATCAGCCTATGCCCGTTGGTTCCGTTGCCAAACGCCTTGACTAACGCCTCCGATCCTAAAGCCGTTGCGAATACGCTAGATTACGGTGCCATCTGGGATAATCACAGACTTGGGTATAACCACAATACCATCCCGAATGACGTAATTAGGCGCTTCGTAGTCCTGAAGGCCGCGTTCATTGATGATGCGCACCTGGCGTCCAATACGGCAATCCTTGTCAATAATGGCCCGCTCAATGACACTGGCTTCGCCGATCCCGATGTTAGGAATGCCCAACTCGAGGTTACGCTGCTTTTCTTCCTCCGTTTCATAACGATCAGCACCAATGACGATAGTATCGCGGAGATAGACGTCGCGGCCCAGTTGCGTGCGTACTCCCAACACGCTACGTACCAGTTTAGCGCCTTCCCGTACTACACAACCATCGCTGATAAGGCAATTCTCAATACTAGCCCCCAACACCCGCGATGCCGGCAGAAAACGCATACGCGTATAGATCACTCCTTCAGGGCTATGGAATTCAAATGGCGGATTCGGTCCGCACAATGCCAAGGTGGCCTGATGATAAGCCTTGATAGTGCCCAGGTCTTCCCAGTATCCATCAAAAAGGAAAGCCTGGACGCGATACTTACGGTAACTGTTGGGAAAAACATCCTTCCCGAAATCGGTATAGGGTGGACGAACTTGGAGCACGTCAAACAGAATCTCCTTGCGAAACAGGTAAATACCCATGCTGGCCAGGTATGTGCGTCCCTGCGGCTTCAAGCCGAGCCGTTCCATCCAGGCAGGATCGGTTCGCAGGCGTTCCAATTGTTCCCGCTTCGTGGGTTTTTCCACGAAATCCACGACGTGACCCTCAGCATCCAGACGCAGGATGCCGAACGCGCTGGTCTGTTCCTCGTGCACGGGCAGAACGGCAACCGTGATGTCGGCAGAAGAGCGGCGATGGACTTCTAACATGCGGCGAAAATCCATGCGATACAGCTGGTCGCCTGCCAGAATGAGAACATCCCGAATGTGCTCGTCCTGCAGATAACGCAGATTCTGCCGCACGGCATCTGCCGTACCCTGGTACCAGTCTGCGGACTCAATGGTTTGTTGGGCCGCCAGTATCTCCACAAACCCGCCATGAAACTGATCCATTTTGTAAGTGTTAGAAATGTGGCGATGTAAACTGACGCTCAGAAACTGCGTGAGCACATAAATCTGGTTCAGACCGCTATTGATGCAGTTGCTGATTGGTATGTCAATGAGTCGGTATTTCCCTGCTAAAGGGACGGCTGGCTTACTGCGGTGCTTGGTCAGGGGATAAAGGCGAGTACCGCGACCGCCTCCTAGAATCATGCACACGACATCGCGCATGGCTGCCGCCACCTGGTGCTTGCCATAGACCTGGAACTGGGAAGGCGCTGGATTTCGTAGAACATTGTACACACCCATGACACCAGGAACATCCGAGACTGCGTCACCTTGCCGATTGGCGTTGATCGGCGACCACCCGTGGGCACGTGCTGTAGTAGAGGCGGTTCAGCGACGCGGGGGCTGTCTGTGTGTCTGCGCCGGACCAGCCTCACTCACGACTTGGGCAGTGCGCTGGGCTCCTCAGGTCATCGTCTCTGACGATGCCGCATTCGTGCTCAGCCAGCCTGAGGTGGATTTAGTTATCCTGGCGGATGCTTGGCCGTTTCGGGCCCAGCTCCTTTTACAGGCCGTGCAACTGGACCGTTCCGTCCTGGTTGTACATCCCGCTGACCGCAACCTGGAAGTTTATTACGTTGTCCAGCTGGCCCTGGAGGAACGACGCTTCCCAGTCTGGCCCATCATGCCCCACCGCTTTTTTGAGGGCCTGATGCAACTTCGCTCTTCTCTAAGGCATCTGGGCGAAGCGAATGACTGGCAGCTGGAAGTCAGCATACCCGTGACTGGACACGGGCAAACGACCGTTTTTGCAAACGAATGCAGCGATCCGAGCGAGTATTCCCAACCCCACCCTTTCTGGTGGTGGGCGGATTGGTTGCGGTTACTCGGCGGCGAGGTGGCCGAAGTGTACGCTGTCGGCGAAAGGCCATCCTTGGACTCGCCTCACACTCCCCTTACGGTCACGGGCCGTTGGGAACGCGGCGGACATTTTGTCTGGCGACTTGCTCCAGGCTTGGGCGAGGGTTTTCGCCTGCAAACGCCGACCGGGAGCATTACCTGGCGGGGGGCTACCATACACCCCGGCACTTATCATTGCCAATTCCAATTGGCTAACCGATGTACCAGCTATGAGTCCAGCGGCAGATCGGTCTGGGACGTTTATGCGGATTGGTTATTGCGAGGTACGGCAGGAGTCGGCCAGCCGCCTCGGTGGTCAGACGCTGTCGCGGCTGCCGAACTCGTCCACGCCGTGGAAGACAGTCTGCGGACCCGTAAGGCTGTTTCTCTGTTGCACCAGGAATACACAGAATCCTCAGTGTTTAAGAGCCAAGCAGCTACAATTGGCTGCGGAACTGTTTGGTTGATCCTGGTACTGGCTATGATTTCGCCACTGGTTCCCCAGGCACTTTACCTGATTCCTGTGTTATTAGCCGTGTGCCTGGCCTTGTTTGTGGCAGGCTGGTTGGCATTGCGGCGTTGATCAGGCCAACTCAGGCTTGATACCTTGTTGATAGCTACAGCTTCCGGCATCCGAACAATCAGTGCTCCAATATTACCGCTCCACCGTCCTGTTCTTGGTTCTCCTCTGCACGGGTCTGACAAACGCCGCTGCAACACGTTGTTCAGTCGTACCGACTGGGCCGCCGGCGGAATCTGCTCCCTGCCAGACCTTGCCTGAGTATTGTTTCTGAAGCCAATGAGAGATAACATTTTAATAGCCATGGAAACACAGAGCCTGCTCAAGAGGGCCTTATGAGCGAGCTGGGTAAAACTCTTCTGGTCAGTTTGATTGCTGGAATCGGTGGTCTGATACTCACGTCAGAACCGCTCTTGGCCTGTCCTGGCTGTAAGGAGGCGGTGGCGGCTCAGGACATCGAGTCTGACTCGGACGTGTATAATCCCAGCCAGTTGGCCCGAGCATACAACTACAGTATCTACCTGATGCTGAGTATGCCTTACCTGCTCACCGGGTGTTTTGGAGCAGCGTGCTACTGGATGATGCGACGGGCTCGGCAGCAGGAGTTGGACCGCCGCGCCGAAGTCGCTGCTCGGCAAGTAGCCGAGGGCAGTATGGAGATCAGACAGGTTCACCACTGCTAAGTGGTTTATCGCTCATGGGAGCTGACTTGTCCGCAAACACGGACCAGCGCGTGGTTATCCGAGCAGCACGAGTTGGAGACGTTCCCGCGCTGCACGCCCTGATTCGCACCCACGCCGAGCGCGGCAAGATGATCCTGCGAACTTTGGACGAGTTGTACGCCAACATTCGTGAGTTTTACGTCGCTGAAAACAGCATGGGCCAGATTGTCGGCTGTGCGGCGGCTCACGTTTTCTGGAACGACTTGGCCGAACTGAAGTGCCTGGCAGTGCACGACGACTGGCAAGGCAGAGGTATCGGCCGCGCTTTGTGCGAAGCGTGTTTGAGTGATCTGGCGCGTCTGGGTGTCAAACAGGTTTTCACGCTCACCAACGTCCCGGAGTTTTTCGAGAAAATCGGTTATCGCCGCGTGGACAAGAATAGCTTGCCCCGTTTTATCTGGGGAGAATGTATTCGTTGCCCGACCTTTCCCATCTGCAACGAGGAGGCCCTGGTTCGCCACGTCCCCCCCGAATAAAGCTGGCCAGCTGACTTCGGCTTCGATTCACGTTCACTAGATTCTGGGAATAGCGAGGGGTCGCTCAGGGCCAAGTACCTTGATTTCAATTCCGCTCTACGGCGTGGTGTCACCATAAGTGTTCAAGACGTTGAGAAAGAGCGGGGAGAGAAAATCTCCCAAGTTTTCGCAGGCAGTGTGGCACGTCTGGTCTGGCTTTCGCAGCACTCCGCGGGGACTGTCACGCCTGCTGTGGATTGCCACCTGTCCGTCAAAACGAATACTGGTTCAAACATCAGTTCTGCCTTGGAGGCGCATAAGTACAAGGAAGTTTCCATACGGAATTACCCCTCATTGGGCAGTATAATCCTGTTGTGGCCTTTGGAATCGCGTGGATTGATGACCAGGGAGATCGAGAATGCCGGCAGTAGATTGTGATATTCGCGACGTGAAATTGGCACCCGAGGGCAAGCGTCGAATTCTCTGGGCAGATCGCGATATGCCCGTGCTGGCCCAGATTCGCGATCGCTTTGCCCGGGAAAAGCCGTTGACAGGTATCCGCATGTCGGCGTGCTTACACGTAACGGCCGAAACAGCCAACCTGATGCGCACACTTCAGGCAGGTGGTGCTGAATTGGTGCTGTGCGCATCCAACCCACTCAGCACCCAGGACGATGTTGCCGCCAGCTTGGTGCAGGATTTTGGCGTGCGCGTTTATGCTATTCGCGGCGAGGATACGGACACTTATTACCGCCACATTGCTGCCGCTCTGGATCACGCCCCCATGCTCACCATGGATGATGGCGCAGACCTGGTATCTTCGCTGATCTTCGTAGCCATCGGCCGGCTTCAGGAAGTCCATCCCCGCGTTCGGGAATGGGCGGAGAGAGCAGGCAAAGACCGATGCCGTCAGATTATTCAGGGCGTACTTGGCAGCATGGAAGAAACCACTACCGGCGTGACCCGCTTGCGTGCCATGGAACGCGATGGCGTATTACAGTTCCCTGTCATTGCGGTCAACGATGCCCAGAGTAAACACTTCTTTGACAACCGTTACGGTACCGGCCAGAGTACCATTGACGGTATCATTCGCGCTACGGACGTCTTGCTCGCAGGCAAGAAAATTGTCGTTTGTGGCTACGGTTGGTGCGGCAAAGGGGTGTCTTTGCGCGCCCGAGGCATGGGCGCCACGGTCATCGTCACTGAGGTGAATCCCATTCGCGCCTTGGAAGCGGCTATGGACGGTTTCCTGGTCATGCCTTTAGCCGACGCTGCTAAACTCGGTGATCTGTTTATTACCGTCACGGGCAATAAACATGTGCTCCGCCGCGAGCATTTCGCCGTGATGAAAGACGGTGCCATCCTGGCGAACAGCGGCCATTTCGATGTCGAGATTGATCTGGCCGCCCTGCGTGATCTGACCGTTGAGATTGTTCGCCAGGTACATCCGCACGTGGATGAATATCGCCTGCGCGACGGCCGGCGCTTATATCTGATCGGGGAAGGCAGGCTTGTCAATCTGGCTGCCGCGCACGGTCATCCGCCCAGCGTTATGGACATGAGTTTCGCCACCCAGGCCTTGACCAGCGAATTTTGCGTCAAGAACCGCGGCAAACTCATCCCTCGCGTTTATGACGTTCCCAACGAGATTGAAGATACCGTGGCGCGTCTCAAACTGGCTTCTATGGACATTCGGATTGATACACTGACCGAAGAACAGCAGCGCTATCTCGCCGCCTGGGAACAAGGCACCTGAACCCGCAGCGTTTCGCGTAACATATTTCGAGGATTTCATGACTGGTAGGAACGTTCCGTATCTAAAAGCCCGGCGTAGTTGCCAATGGCTCCGAATCTTAGGTTTAGCGACTAAACGCTCGAGATTGTCTGGCGACTGAAATTGCCATTTAGCGTGTAAATCTTGGCAACGCCCGCGGCGCATAAACACAATTGCTTGAGCATGCATGGTTCGAATTTCCGGCACCCATGCGCTGATTACGTCAGGGGTAAGAGAAAGGGCCGAAAGGGAGGATTGCTAGAGCTTAGTCCATTGCGGCAGGTTCGGGGTAAAATGATTGGTAAGCGAGCTGATCGCGTTCTTCCTCGTGCTGCAGGATCTCTCTTAGCAGCAGCTGTAATCTTGGCGAGGCATCATCCAGATGGCGGTGTCGCTGGCGCAACTGCCTGCAAATCTGTTCCAATTGGCGCATCAAGGTTTCATGCTTGCGTTGCCAGCCTTCCAATTGCCGACGCAGGTAGGGTGCCCGCGTGGTTATTTCCTGAGTAAAAGCAGGCGGCTGTACGTAGCGATAGTAATTCTGAAGATGGCGGCGCCATACGAGTATAGCATGTCGGACGGCGTCAGCCTTTTGGTCGGTGAGCGGCTGGGCTAAGAGTTGGCTCAGGATTTCGCTGTCCCGACGAAACCGCTGATAAGCCGATTGGATGGGCTTCAGACGAGCGGGCAGCATGGCACAGTCCTCCCAGGAGTGAAACTAAATACCGCTCGGCGACTCCAGGCTGCATTGTACCCACGTCGTATTCGGAACAAAAGGTCGGTTTGAGTAGGAACGCTTATACAGGACGTCTCCCAGGACAAAGCTTTCCGAATACGAAAGACAGAAAGTTCTGCCCAACGGTGAAAACAAGTAGTTTCGGTATGTTGCCCAAACTTTACAAGCACATTCCTTGGCCCCAAGATGGCATCAAAGTGCATACAGTTTGGAGGTAAGCTCGCAGCTGGAGGAATTTAACGAACTTGGTGACATCGAAAAGTGCGTCGCATCCTACCGCTCGGTTACAGTTGCGCATGGAGCTTCGATCTTAGCGAGCCGTTTTAGAGGTATGGTGTCGTTGTTGACTTAGGGTCGCGGCTCACAATTCGGTACTGCTGCAAGATCTCGGAGCGCATTATTCGGTCGAGGCAACGGGCTAGTCGGATAACAAGTGTACCTCGCCGGTATTCCCGTTGACACGCAGCCGTTGACCTGTGCGGAAACGTTGACAAGCCTCAGTGATACCGACTACGGCGGGTAAACCAAACTCGCGGGCGACAATGGCTCCGTGGGAGAGTATGCCGCCCGTTTCCATCACTAAAGCGCTGGCGTTGAGGAATAAGGGCACCCAAGCGGGATCGGTCGAGGGGCACACTAACACATAACCCCGTGGTATCGAATGAGTCTCGGGCCGCGGTGTGCGCAGCACCCATGCAGGTCCTTCACCCATGCCAGGTGACACAGCAATACCACACAGGCAGTGGCCACTCGGCGCGGTGGGCAGTTGACCGAGGCACTCTAAATCATCGCTGAAGAGGACGGTCGGGATTTCCCAGGTCTGGGCCAGTTGCCGTTCGCGGCGACGTTGGCGGATAGTTTGTCGCCAATCGGCCCAGGACTTTTGCATTCGTCCGCTGACGGATTCAGCCGTCGGGGAGGTCGATCCAGAACCCAGCGGCTTATGATGGGCACCGACAATACTGGCTATTTCCTCCGGCGTGAGGAAGAAAATATCGTTGCCCAGATGCCAGCGGCGCCCCAGTTCCAGCAGGCATTGGCGTAGCAGTTCATAGCCGAGAAGCAGATAATGTCGGCTGGTCTCACGTAACGCGGCACAATCACGGGCCCGCTCAACTGTGGGACGCACCGTTCTTGCTTCGGCTTCGGTCCAGCCGCAGCGCCGTACCAGGGCATCCCACTGAGCTTCCCAATCTCGAATGAACTGGCTGGAATCGGGGCCGCCCACCTCGCCGCGGGGTGAATCCAGGGCGCGGCTCAGATGAAGTACATGTTCGGGCACTTCGCGCCAGCGCGGTTGTGCTAACTCCATTTCCTGCTCGCCCCGGTGGCCAAACTGTTGCAGGAACGATTCCTGAGAGCATAAGCCACGAGCCAGACGCTCGAGCGCACCCGCGAGGTCGGCCTCGGAATCGGGGCGCACTCCGACCATCAGCTGGCGCACGAGTTGACCCGCTTCTGCACCAGCCACACGCTTACGGAGCAGTTGTTCCAGCGTGCCGAGCAGGTGGCCGAGCACCACGGTCGGTCGCAGCGCTTGTCGGGCAAAGCTGAACAGCGTGCGTTCTTGCCAGTAACGGAACCGTTCCCAAACAGCACGGTCGGATAAACCGCTGAGGGATTCGCCCCAGGCAGCTTCAACCTCGCGGCGTAACGCGGGGTAAGCTTCCTGGCGCAGCGCGGCCGGTAATTCTTCCGCTAAGCGATTCAGTCGCACCGCTTGGCGGAGCATCTTCCAAAACGTCATCGGCAAGTGCCACCAGAAACGCCAGCTCAGCCGACAACGATCCAACTGCGGTTTTGGATAGAGGGCCAAGCTCGGATTGTTACGTAGCGCCGCATACGGATACCACATCGGGAAGTGACGGAAATAGCACAACGGCTCACGGCTCAAGTTCACGTAAGGCCGACCGCATACCAGGTCGAGAAAACCCACCTCCTCGAGCCGAGGATCGGGATCGAAACCCAGGTCGCGCAAAAGTTGGCCATAACCGCCCTGACCGCTCATAAAGTGCCGCAATACGGCCCAAGTCATAGGCGTCGGGAGGGTGAGCGATTCCGCCAGATTGTAGCGGGCCCAAACGGTGCCGCGGGGATCGGCCAGCTGCCTTAGCCGCGCAATTTCGCCTTGACGGTAAGCTTCCCGCTCCCAGGCGGTGATCGTCGTGATCGGGCGAGCCTGCAGCACCCACAACTTTCCCTCCGCAAACGCCCATTCGACATCACGGGGTTGGCCAAAATAACTTTCGACCTGTCGCGCCAGCTGCGCTAATTCTGCCAACTGAGCCTCCGTCAGACACGGTCGAGAACGCATCTCCTCGGGCACTGGCTCGACACCATTTCGACCAACGCGAATCGGTTTCTCGGCGATTTCTTTCTGGACAAGGTAGCCGTCGTCGCGTCGCACCCGGTAGCGGTCAGGCATCACCTTACCGCTGACGACACCCTCGCCGAGCCCCCAGGCCGCTTCGACGAGCACATTGTTCCCTGTGGCATCCGTGGGGTCGCGGGTAAACAGGACGCCTGCGACTTCCGCCTCAATGAGCCGCTGCACAACAACCGCCATGGGAAACTCATCTGGGGATGCCTCCGCGTTACCGCATTCATGGACTGACGAACTGCTCGCCAGTTCGGGCGCGCATGGGCTGGAGTGAGTTACCCCGATTCCTTGTACTTGCCGATAAACCCGCGCTCGCTCAGATTGAGCAGAGTCCCAACAGCGCAAGATCGCCTGCAGCACCGATTCCACTCCGACCACGCCCAGGATAGTTTCTTGCTGCCCTGCGAAGCTGGCTTCAGCACTGTCCTCGGCCACTGCGGAGGAGCGCACGGCGACGCGACCTTGGCCTAATCGTTCGCAGGCCTGTGCGATAAGCGCATGCAGCGCTGCGGGAACACCTTGTGGCGCAGCAGGCCGCTCGGTGGTCCGCGCGGCTTGCCACGCCCTGGTCGTAACGACGAAAAACGACGGCACACTCAGCCCAGCTTGGGTCAGTTCCAGCAAACTGGCACCTTTGCCACCGACTAAAGCGACGTCTTGCGGGCCGTCGGTATCAAACACCAGCCAGCCGTTCGCAGGGTTCGCAGTATCGTGGTTCATTCGTCGCCGAGGCAGACCAGTTGACTACCTATGCCGAGATAGATCCGTCCGCGATAAAGCACAGGGCTGGAATAAACAGGTTCGTCGCCAGCTAACTCGGCCGTCTCATCGCAGCGCCAGCGTATCTCTCCCGTCTCGGCGGACAGGGCGTAGACGGTGCCGCGCACGCTGACGGCGAGTACGGTGTCTTCGGCCACCACGAGCGAGCCGATCACAGCCGCGTCAAGTTCCCGCGTCCAGAGCAACTCTCCGCTCTCGGCCTCGAGGCAGCGGATTTTGCCGTCTTTCGAGCCGAAATACACTCGTCCTTGGCTGAAGCTCGGCGTACTGAACACCGGGCCTGCGTTTTCAAACAGCCATACTCGCTGACCCGTATGCGCGTCCAGACAGAGAATTCCGCCCAAGGGGATGGCATCGTCCGCATTAACCTTGCCGTTGCCTAAAGGCACCAGGACTTTGCCGTCGGCCCAGGTGAGCGAAGCGGCTACGGGTAAGGTCGGCTCGATGCGCCACAGAGTCCGCCCCGAAGCCAATTCGAACGCGGCCACGA
>JANWVZ010000093.1 GCA_025056555.1 Gemmatales bacterium
GCTCGCACGCTCACTGGCTGTGAGTTCCACCAGGACCGACCACCTATATACCGGCGTTATAAGCAGGAGAAGTTCTGATCGGAGGAAATAGCGGGGCTCATTCAGCCCACATGCCTACGAAGGGATTGGTACGTTTCTCATGGCCGATAGTCGTAACCGGACCGTGCCCGGGATAGACTACCGTATCGTCAGGCAACGCGAACAGTTTTTCGCGGATACCTTGGACTAGGCGCCGACCGTCACCGCCAGGAAAATCGTATCGCCCAATACTGCCGCGAAACAGGACATCGCCACCCCAGACTGTCCAAGGCCGCGTTTGTCGGCACAGATAAACAATATGGCCGGGCGTATGGCCAGGGATTTCCAGGACTTCCCACAGGATGCCCGCGGCTTCCAAAGTGTCGCCTTCCTGCAACAACGCGTCGGCCGAGGGACTGACCAGTGCGAACCCGAACTCGGCGCTCAAGTTGGCATAGGCGTCGGTCAGCATGTTGGCGTCGTTTCGGCCAATGTAAAGCGGCACCTGGGGAAATGCGGTTTTGAGAGCCGCGTTGCCGGCAATATGATCGGCGTGGCCATGCGTGTTCAGAATCGCCGCTAAGGTTAGTTGCTCGTCGCGTAGGCACTCCAGGATAGCATCGGGTTCTAGGCCGGGATCCACGACGACCGCTTCACTGTTCCCCCGACGCCAGACAATGTAGCTGTTCTCGGCAAAAGGCGCCGACACCACCGTTTGGATTTCCAGTTGCATCGTTGGCTCGCCCATGTCCTCCGATCGCAACGTGAACAAGCTTCCTGACACCTTGGCCTTGTCGGATGGCATGAGGTTTTTTATACGAGAGCCAATATGTCACCATCCAGCACGCAGGGAGGTCTCTGGATGCCGTGGAAGCTGATCCTGGCTTGCGGTTTAGCCGTCGCAGTCGGCCTGACGGCCTGGTGCTTGTACGAATATGGCCGGGCACCAGGCGGACACAACATTACGCAACGGGAATCCACGACCAATAAGAACCAGGCCATCGGTATGGAACGCGCCCTGGAAATCATTGAACAGGCGCAGCAACGCTTGGCCGATATTCGCGATTACCGCTGCCAGTTTCTCCGCAAGGAGTTCATTGACAGCGAATGGAAACGCAACCACGTGCTCCTCCGCGTGCGTCATGCACCGTTCAGTGTGTACATGGAATGGCTGTCCGACGAGCCGACCAAGCGAGGTCGCAAAGTCGTCTATCATGAACACCTCAAGGATAAAATGCGCGTCCGCATCCCCTTGCTCGGCATTGTGCGGGAGATGGACCTGGAGAGTAGTATCCGCATGAAGGAGAGTCGCTACACTGTCGCCCAAGCGGGGATCAAGAATCTGACGAACCGCTTGGCCCAACGTTGGCAACGGGAACAGGAATTAGGGCTGACCAAAGTCGAAGAGCACGAGGTGGACTTGGAAATTCAGGTCGGCACGCAGACGTTTCGGCAACCCTGCACCTGCATTATGACGCTGCATCCGTCGGCTCATCGGGAAACTTTCCAGCGTGAGGGATTTCTCTTTCATCGCACGTATGTTTATTTTGCGAAAGACGGCCCCGCTGCAGGTTTGCCCATTCAGCTTCGTGGTTACGATTGGCCTCAGGACGGCTCCGACGGCGAAGGCCCCTTGGTGGAAGAATCCACCTACTTTCAGATCGAATGCAACCTCGGCCTGAACGACAAAGATTTTGAACCGTAATTGCCAAGTTGCCGGCCCACTCGGGTACCTCATTTCACTAGTCGGCAGACAAGTTTGGTGTCATCCATCCCACGAACTTCGCTGTAAACGAGCAGGCAGACTCCAGGCGGGCCAGAAGCCACTGCGGGTAACAAACACTGACGTTCGGGGGTTCCGGCGAGCACGAAGCCTTGATCCTGAAATGTTCCTTCATCGGTGAGCTTCCAGCCTAAGATGCGGACGAAGCGTTGCGGAGGGCGCGTATCGGGTTTTTGCGCAGGCACGTCACTGAGGCAGTCGCTGACCACCACGAACTCTTTGCCGTTATGAGCCACTCCAGGTCGCATTTGCAGAGGATAAAACTCTTGACTGGTAATCAAGGGTGAGCCGAAATCTTGTACGCTGGTTACTTCGCCAGTTGGAGAGACCAAGCTGAGGGACAGTACTCGCTGTGGCTTGCGGCCCACAGCTCGGCTAATCAGTACGCCGGTTTTCGAGCCGTAGGCTAGGGCCGGCGCTAGCGGATCGTAAGGGTGGCCAGTCAGACCCGCGACGAGCTTATCATTGGGCCGGATCGGCGGTAGTGGTGTGGTCGGTTGCCCAGTGACTGGATCGAGCACACGAAACGCTAAATGCCGGTGATACCCAGGATGGTCTCGCGCGTTCAAAATGGACTGGAAAAACGTGGCAACGACTTGACCCTGCGGTTCCACCGCCAGCACGGGAAGCAAAGCGTTGATCATCGGTCCCGGCCTGGTAGCGTCCTTAGGTTCGTGCCGGGAGACGACAATCGGGGTCATATCGGCTCTTTCCCCGTCGGGCGTATAGCGAATCCCGTGCACACCGTATAAGCCGCGTGCATAAGCCATCCAGGCAACGAAATAATATCCTTTGGAGAAGACGACGTCGGGTCGGCATTGGTTATGCGGGCCATCCGCGACCACGAAGGTCTTGGCCTCGGGCACTGCCGAGCCTGAGACGCGCCGTGCTACGACGTCCCAGTCGCTAGCTGCTGCATTCTCGCTCCCCGATATTGGACGGTAACGCTCCCAGACAACCAGGAAGTTTTTTCCGTCTGAGGCAACACGCGGGCGGTTGTTCAGGCCGCCTTCGCTGAGCCTGATACCTTTGGCGTCCAGAGGCGTGCCGTCCTCGGCGATACGTGCACACCAGATGTCGGCGGCCTGTTCATTGAGGTAACCTTCACGCCACGCCACCAACCAACACTTGGCTTGCTCGCTCCAGGCGAGTGAAGCCCACACCTGATGGCGTGCTGATGGGGCCTGCGGCGCTACTTCGCGCGGAGCGCCCACCTCGCCCAGTGCGCTCAGGTGCAGACTTAGTAAGAGCACCGTCGCTAAGACGCTTCGCGGCAGCAGCGGCATAATTTCGCCTCCCAGGTCCAGGGGCGTTCTTTTGCCTCCGAACATATCGCGGGTTTATGAAAGTTTCACGGCCAGAGTCCTAAGGCACCTCCCGGCAGTCGATGTTATTTTGTCCCTGAACTTATCGCAGGTTTATGAAAGTCCACTGGGCCAAAGCGGAAGGCGCGAATGTCGCCGAAAGTATCTTCGCCGGGATAGAAAATGTAAATGTAGGGCAGGCCATATTGAGCGGGGGCGTAGCCGTTGAAGCGTACTGTGCCGACGCCGCTGACTTTGGCAGGCACCTCGCGCCATTCGCCGTCGAGAAATAAGGTGGCGACGCGACCGTCTTTCCAGCGGCGGACGACGTTGGAATCAATGGCCAGCAGAAACAGTTCATTGGCGGAAACCAGGATCATGGCAGGGCCACAGTGCCAAGTGGTGGTCAGCCCGTCGCCGTCCAGATTCTGGCCCTTGCGCCTAGCGCGGTCAGCAACAATTAATTCACATTGTTTGCGGTCGGGACTAATGCGGAATACCTGACCGCCGATGAAATAGGTCTTATGGTAATAAAGCAAATACACGGTGCCATCTTCGGCCAGTTGGAGGAATTCAGGGGGGCCAATGCGTCGGCCCACGTTTTTGTCGTGCCAATAGGGTAAAGCGGCTTCGACCTGGTCCTGGTAGTCTTCCAGCCGCAGGATGCACGTGATAAGCCCTTTGCTTTCGTCGAAGCGATAGAGATGGCCGTGCCATTCCACCCAGCCCAGACCGATGCGGGCATCAGTCATATCAGTTTCGTAAACCGAGGCCGACTTGCCCAACTCCGTAGGCGGTTTAGGTTTCCCGGGCCCCCCAAGGCGACGAAACCACCAGCGATTATTTTGCTGCTTGTTCCTGAAAATCTTGCAGGGAACTTGGCCGGGCCAGAATAAGTAAAGACAACCGTGCTCCTCACCGTGCAGCGGTCGGCCATAGGCCGTCAGAGCGATTCCAGGAAGTACATTTTCGCCTGCACTTGGATGTCGCCCGAAATTGGGTAAATGGACAGCTGGTCCTTCGGCCAGATTCATCTCCACAGTCCAGTGATCGTCCCCGGCAATGGTTTCGATCTGGCCATTGGTACGCACGCAACGGATCCAGCTGGTGGTATACTTGCAGGTGAAATAGACATTTCCTTCGGCATCATTGGTAATCAGGCGATAACCGATGGGAGCCAGGGCTTCGAGGCGTGGCCCATCGAGATTATCTACCGCCGCGGCGAAAGCGAAATGTTCCAGTTCAGGTTGTCGTTTGGTTGCTTGGCAGTTCGCCGACACCGGCGCCAGCATCAGCCACAAACCAAGACCGATAATCGTCCCAGTGCGTCTCATGCGCATGGCTCCTTGGGGCTGTTCCGCCGTGCCAAAGTAAAGTTCCCGCCGTTGGCCTAAGATGTCAGGCGATGATGTCGTGAATAACGCGGCCATAAACGTCGGTGAGGCGGAAATCGCGGCCAGCATGACGGAAAGTCAGGCGCTCGTGATCCAGACCGAGCAGATAAAGAATCGTAGCATGCAGGTCGTGAATATGAACCGGTTGGTCCACGGCCTGGAAACCGAAATCGTCGGTCTTGCCGTAACACATACCGCCCCGCACCCCACCCCCGGCCAGCCACAGGCTCCAGCCGTAGGAGTTATGTCCGCGCCCCAGTTCGTCGAAGCGGATTTCCTTCTTGCCTTTGACGCCCTGAGCCAGGGGCGTGCGACCGAACTCCCCGCTCCAGATCACCAGGGTATCCTCAAGCAAACCGCGCCGTCTCAAATCGGTCAGGAGCCCCGCAATAGGCTTGTCCACCTTTGCGCAACTGGCTTTCAAGCTGCGGAACATGGCACCGTGGTGGTCCCAGCCTTTGCTGGTGATTTGGATGAATCGTACTCCGGCCTCCGCCAGACGACGGGCGAGCAAACATTGCCGACCGAAGGCATCCGTTTCTCCTTGCCCGATACCATAAAGGGCTAACGTTTCTGCGGTCTCGCGAGAAAGGTCCAGGACTTGGGGGGCTATCTGCTGCATACGGAAAGCTAATTCGAACGAGCCGATGAGGCTCTCCAGTAACGGGTCGTGGCCGGAGCGCTCAGCATGGGAACGGTTGATTGCCTGGAGCAGTTCCAGTTGGTGCCGACGCAATTCCCCGGGCAAAGCGGGGTCGGTGAGATAGCGGATTTTCTCGCCGTTCGGCTTGTCAGCATCGCGGAGGATCGTGGCCTGATAAATGGCCGGGAGAAAATCACTACCGCAGTTGACCGTGCTGCCTGCGGGCGGAGAAATGACTACGAAGCCGGGCAGGTTCTGATTCTCCGTTCCCAGCCCATAGACGATCCAGGCGCCCATGCTGGGTCGCGGGACAAGCACGCCCGTATGGAATTGTTGCACCGCCGTACCATGTTCCGGGCTGTCGCACACCATGCTGTTGATAATGCACAGCTGGTCGGCGTGTTGAGCGATATGAGGAATGGCGTTGGAAATCCATAGTCCGGATTGACCGCGCTGGGCAAACTGGACGGGCGTAGCCATCAGCGGGCCGAATTCCTCGGGATTTTCCCCTTTACCTTCCCGCCAGCGTTTCGGCATCAGTTCAGGCGCCAGACGTTGACCATGACGCCGGAACAATTCGGGCTTGTAGTCAATCAGGTCCACATGTGAAGGCCCGCCTTCCATGAACAGAAGAATCACACGTTTGGCACGAGGACGAAAGTGGGGAGTCTTGGCAGCTAAAGGGGAGGACTGATGGCCCCAGGTGTGTTGGTCCGCTATGGCCGTGAGGGCCAGCGCACCAAAACCCAGGGCGGAGCGGCGGAGGAAATCGCGCCGCGTTGTCCACGGCGTTACTTGACCACAGGGAAATAAGGCGGGCCGAGGCATGGCTAGTCCACCACCAGGAATTCGTTGGCCAGCAGCAAGGTATGACACAGACGCATCCAACTCGTGCGGCGTGCCTGTTGCGACTCGACGCCCTCTTGACACAACCGCTCCGTGAGCGCAGCGAGGAAGGCGAGCGCCCGTTGTTGTTCCGCAGGGCTGGGGGGGCGGCTGTAGAGTCGCAGATAGAGCTGCTCCAGCCGAGCAGCATCATTTCCATCACTGGGTCTCAGGCACTGCTGAGCCAGGGCATCGGCACTGGTGAGAACCAGCGGACTGTTGAGCAGGAACAATGCTTGCGCGGGGGTAATCGAACTGGCCCGCGCGCCTCGCGGTGACGTAGCGACAGGCATGTCAAATAAACTGAGCATGTCCAGAGCCATCGGCACATCTTTACGGAACACGGGCCAGTAGATGGCACGTTTGCGGAGGATTTCCTCAGCAATGGCCAGGTTGATGGTGCTGCTTTGATTCCCTGTCCCCTTGAACTGGGTGGGCACGGTATAGGTGGCAGGTTCCAGGTCGAGTTGGCCAGCGACAAATAGCAGCGCATCGTGCAAAGCCTCGGCTTCGAGCCGTCGGCGCTTGGCCCGACTGAGCCAGCGATTGTCGGGATCGCGAGCGCGACTGGCAGCATCCCCCTGGGCACTTTGTCGCCAGACGCGGGTTCGCAATAATTCCTTGATTAACGACTTGAACGACCAACGATGATGTTCACGGAAACGCCAAGCGAGGTAATCCAGCAGTTCAGGGTGGCTGGGCGGATCGCCCGTGGTGCCGAAATTGTCAGGGGTGCGTACCAGACCTTGGCCGAACACGTGCTGCCAGATGCGATTGACCACGACCCGCGGAACCAGGGGATTTTCTTCGTGCAGCAGCCATTCCGCCAACTGAAGCCGACCGCTTTGGTTCGGTGGAATCCTGGGAGGTGACTTGACGGGCACCAGGCTAGGGAAACCACGGGGGATGATTTCACCGACTTGGTCCACCTCACCGCGAAAATGAATAGGCTCGTCGCGCGGATTCTTCTCCTCCAGGACGGCCAGGACGGTGACCTTGTCGCCCTGCATCCACCGCGGTGCCTCAGCGCTCACTGGGCTCAGAGCCACTCGCGTTGGCTGGGTCGAGCCGAAACCTCCCCCGACGCTGTTAGTGCTGCGAAAAATGCCGGCTAAGGCGTAGTAATCGCGCATGGAAATGGGATCGAGTTTGTGGTCGTGGCATCGGGCGCAACCCAAAGCTAAGCCGAGGAAGGTCTTGCCCAAAACCTCGATTTGCTCATCCATGACATCTAACTTCCGTTTTTCCGCATCGCGGTCTGCGGCGACGATGTGGAACAAGGCGAGGTAGCCCGTGGCAATGAGGTTTTCGGCGCGTTGTTGTGGCGTGCTGGCGGGCAGCAGGTCCCCGGCCAGTTGCTGGCGGACGAATTCATCGAACGGTTTGTCGGAGTTGAAGGCGTGGATGACGTATTCCCGATAACGCCACGCTTCCGGATAGGCAGTCGGCGCCGTGGTGCCACTGACATCAGCATAGCGGGCCAGATCCAGCCAATGGCGGGCCCAGCGCTCCCCGAAATGGCGTGAGGCGAGAAGTTCGTCTATCGCTTGCTCCAGGGCGCTCTCCGGGTCGCGCTGCCAAGCCTGAAGGAATCGTTCACGTTGCTGCACCGTGGGGGGCAATCCGGTAAGCACATAGTGCAGCCGGCGCAGCAATACATACGGTTCTGCGTCGGGAGCGGGCGTCAGTCCTTTCTGTTCGAGTTGCGCCAGGATAAAACGGTCAATTTCGCTCCGAGGCCAGGCAACATCCTTGACTGCGGGGATGACCGGCCGCGTAATGGGCCGCAACGACCAAAGCTCTTTTGGCGCTGGCGCAATCGGCGCTTGTGGGGCGTCAGCAGCTTCCCCTCTGGGATCGGGGGCGCCAATTTTCACCCAATGGGTCAGGTCAGCGATTACCTGGTCGGGCAACTTCTCCTTGGGGGGCATTTTCAGGCGGTCATAACGAACGGCCTGGACGAGCAGACTTGCTTCGGGTTTACCCGGGATAATCACTGGACCGCTGTTACCGCCCCGCTGCCAGCCAGCACGACTGTCCAGCAGTAAACCGCCTCGCACTTTGCTGGCTTGGGCCGAGTGGCATTCATAGCAGTACTTGATCAGAGCGGGTCGAATCCGCGCTTCGAAAAAGGCGATGCCATCGGAAGTGCCCTGTGCGGCCACAGGTGACAGACCGATCAGCCAGGTCACACTGGTCAGCACGAGGCAGCCCATGCGTGTCATAGCCGTGCCCCTGCTCCTGTCGCTTAGCGGAGCGGTTTTAGCTTGACGTTGCGGAAGGCGATCTCGGCGCCGTGATCCTGGAAAGCGATATAGCCGCGGCGAGGTAGGGAAGCGTAAATGAGTTTGCACTTGCCCTGCGGTTGCTTCCACTTCTCCTCGCGGAAATCAACACGAAACGTCTCGACGCCATTCAGAGTGCAGGCAATGATTGGCCCGTCGCAGATGATGTAAAAATGGTTCCAGCCTTCCAACGTCCTGGCCAGCGGTGAGGCGGGCGCCAGACTGTACAGTGCGCCGTTGGCATGCTCGCGAGGAATACTTTTCCTGTCCACTGGCCCGGCAATGGCTATTTCCAGGTAGTGCCAAGGTACATCGGGGATACCGCTGCGTAAGAAGATGCCGCTATTGCCGGTGGTTTTCCATTCCAGGGACAGGTGAAAATCCTCGAAGGCTTCGGCCCAATAAACCAGGTCGCCGCCGGATTTTTTCAGAACGATGGCACCGTCTTCCACCTGCCAATGCGGTGCAGGTGGCTTTTTGTTACGTAAGCCCCAGCCGGTCAAATCACGACCGTTGAACAATAGCTTCCAGCCCTGAGCTTGTTCTTCTTGTGTCAGGGTATTGTCCACAGGGAGGGCTAGACCGCAACTGAGAGCGATACCCCCAAGTAGCCAGAACCAGCGCCGCATGGCGATCATCTCCTGTTTGGTAAAGCAGCCGATTATCAATACAGTTCCGCAATAGGTTCGCCGCTGGTTACAATTTCCAGCAATTTGGGCGGGAGATTCGGCTGGGTGCGGATAGCTGTGCGGTCGAAGAGCGTGTGCATGATGGTAGCAAACAGATGAGATAAGCCGTAGCGTTCGGTAGCCGGTTCGCTGCCGATGCGGTCCGACCGACCAATCACCTGGCCCATTTTCAAGCCACCGCCGGCAAAGACTAACGGGGTGAGATTGCCCCAATGATCCCGGCCGCCTTTGCCCTGACCTTTGGGAGTGCGTCCCATCTCGCCGGTAATTACCAGCAGGATACGCTCTTCTAAACCGCGGGAGCGAACGTCTTCCAGAAAAGCGGAGACCGCGTGATCTAAAGCTGGGCCGTTGACCTCGAAACCGTCCTTGATGCTCGGCAACACGTCCTGTGTACCGTGAAAGTCCCAGTAACTGCTATAGACGCTGACAAAGCCGCAACCTGCTTCGCATAAACGGCGGGCCAGCAGCATCTGCTTACCCAAAGCCTGGGGCACAGACAAGTGTTGCCCGCGCAGGTTGTTCATATGGTCTGTAGAATAGCGGGCGATAACCTCGCGCGGTTCTTTGCTCAAATCAAACGCATCCACAACCTTATTGAGCAACATTTCGACGGCTTGCTGTTGGAAGCGGTCCAGAGCTTCTAAGGTGCCGCGATGGTCGAGGTCGCGCCGCATGGTGTCAAGCTGCTTGAGCAACCAGCGGCGGTCTTCGAACCGCTCCCAGGGAATATTCAAACGGAGGTCGCTGAGCAGGCCTGCCGTGTGGGGTTCCTGGTTGGGTTTTCTCGGAGGGGACTTGGTTTCGGCCGTCATGATGGGTTTGACGGGCTGGAACTCACTGCTTAGTTCGCCCGTTTGCATCAGGTGAATTGGGCCGCGTTCGTTCGGCTCGCGCTCCTGGTAGCCAACCGCAGCGGGAGTAATCAGCACATGGTTGGGTATGCCCGACTTCGGGCTGGTCACACCGGCCAGGCGCGCGTAAATGGCACCTTGCACCGCGCCCAGGGGGTTGTCGGCCACGGCCACGGCCGCATTGGCATGGCTGACGTTTCCCGTGGCAAAGGAACGGACGACGGCTAAGCGGTCAGCTAGAGCGGCCATTTTGGGGAAGGTGCTCCCGAAGAACACGCTCGGCAGCTTGGTCGGGATGACCCCCAGTTGCGTGCGAATTTCCGCTGGGGCGTCGGGCTTGGGATCCCAGGTTTCAAATTGACTCGGTCCGCCGTGCAGAAAGAGCAGCACCACGGATTTCTCGCGAAGGTAGTTTTTCCCTGCGTGGGCAGCGGCGGCCCGCTGGGCCAGTAGCCAGGGTAACGAAAAGCAACCCAGCCCCAGGCTGCCAATACGCAGAAACTCCCGTCGCGAAATCGGCCCACGACCGGATAGGTTCTCCCCAATGCTGAGCATAGATTTCCTCCAGAGTGAATGGGCTGGGATTTGTGCCCATCAGAAAAGCTCTTCGATGGGCTCACCGTGCGGCAGAATAGGAATGGGGCGTCCAGCGGGGTTGATGAACGCCTGGGTGATGTCAATGCCCAAGTGCCGATAAACAGTGGCCAACACGTCGTTCGGGTGCAAAGGTCGATCTTTGGGCTTTTCCCCTTTGTCGTCGGTCGAGCCGATAACTTGCCCCATCTTCAGGCCGCCCCCTGCAAGCACTACCGACATGCTGCTGGGCCAATGGTCGCGGCCAGCGTCTTTGTTGATACGCGGGGTGCGGCCAAATTCGCCCCAAATCAGCACTAACACTTTTTTATCCAAGCCGCGGGCGTATAAGTCTTCGACCAGAGAGGCGACAGCAGCATCAAAGGCGGCAGCACGACCCAGCATTTCATCTTTGATCTTGCCGTGGTCATCCCATCCCTCCAGACCGACCGCCACGAAGCTGACTCCGGCTTCGACCAGTCGGCGAGCCAGCAGGCAGCCTTGTCCCCAAGGAAAGCCGCGACGCACACTGGCCAGACCGTACTTCTCGCGAACCTGGGCAGGCTCCTGGCTGAGGTCGAGGGCGTCGCGCGCCGCCTTGCCCGTTACCATCTCGAACGCCTGGCGCGTGAATGCGTCCATCCCCTCCATCATGCCACTGGCATCCACGTCCCGCCGCAGACGATCCAAATCGGCTAATAGTTTCCGACGATTCTCCAGGCGCGAGGCTGACAGTTCTGCAGGCAACATGAGGGCCTTGGGTCCCTCTCTGGGGTCTGCGGCAAAGGGATCGTAAGCCGGGCCTAGGTAAGCACCGCCCCCGATGTCGTCTTTGAAAATGCGAGCCGACGGAATACAGACGTAGTTTGGCAGTTGCCGACGCTGCTGTTCACGCACTTTAGCGACAATCGCACCGACTGCGGGGTAAAGAAAACTGCCCTCGTTGGTATTGGGCGGATGCAGATAGCCCGTGTTGAGGTTCTTCACCGCGCTGCCGTGCCCGCTCTCCTTGTGCGCACAGGAGCGAATAATGGCCATTTTGTCGAGAATTTGCGCCTGACGAGGCAGGAGTTCACAAATATGCACACCGGGCAAACGTGTGGCAATCGGCTGGAATGGGCCGCGATACTCTACAGGCGCCTGGGGCTTGGGATCGTAGGTCTCGAACTGGGAAGGACCACCACCTAACCACAGCAGAATCACTGCGGTGTCTTTGGTTTCCTTTCCCACCGCCGATGCCGCGGCGCGCCAACGCAACAAGTTCGGCAGCGTCAAGCCGGCTAATCCCAAGGCACCTATTTTGAGAAAAGTCCTGCGATGGATACCTTCGCAATTGTGGGTCGAGCCACCAGTAAATTCCAGCATGGCATGCTCCTTGAGGCAGGGGGTCAGAAAAGGCAGGGGCCGTTCGTGGCACGCTTTAGCTTGGGACTCAGTGATTGAAGAGGAATTCTTTGGTGTTCAAGAGTGCCCAAAGCAGATCTTCGTAGGCCGACTGCTTGGCGAGTGCGACCTGCGGTCGAGGCAGTTGCTCAGCTGCGGCCAATTGCTTCGACAGGTATTCCTCGACAAGCTTGAGTTCATCCGCGGTGGGAGGTCGGGCGTACACCGTCAAGTAAATCTCGCGAATCTTTTGCGGGAGCGGGCGTGGATCGGCAGCCCACTGAGCGGTGCGCGATTTAGGATTCTTGAGTTTGTTATGGAGGTCCAAGGAGCCAATCAGCAGCAGGCTCTGGGTCAGAGTAACCGCGCTGGAACGCTCACACTCACATGCCGAGGCGCGGTCCGGTTTGCCGAACGCCGCCAAGAGCGCAGTTTTGATGGCTTCGTCGGGCAACTCAATAGCGCGCCGAGCAACTGGATTGTTGGCGTTGCCGTAAGCCGTGGGCATGCCCAGTACCTGATCAATCGCATCCACCAGTACCTCGGCGGGCAAACGACGCAGATAAAACCGGGCAAAGTTCTGTTTATCGCGAACGTTGTATTCATTGGGGATGCTGGAAAGCTGGTAGGTGCGGCTGGTACAGATAGTGCGAATCAGGTGCTTGAGATCATATTTGTGTGCGACGAAATCTCGCGCCAGGGCGTCGAGCAATTCGGGGTTACTGGGCGGATTACTCACGCGCATGTCGTCGGGCATTTCAACGATGCCTCGGCCGAAGAAATGCGCCCAGTAACGGTTTACCAGAGCCCGCGCGAAAAAGGGATTGTCGGGGTGGGTCATCCAATCGGCCAACAAGACACGCGGATCCTGACCTGCCGGCACGTTCAGCGGTTCGCCTCCTAACGGTCGAGGCATGGTATAAACCTTGCCCTGGGGACTGGTGACTCGCCCCTCTGGCGTAATCACAACGGCTAAGCCACGTTGCCCACCCGGCGGAGGCTTGCCACCGCGAGGAGCTGTGTTTCCCAACTGCACCCGTGCAAAAAATGCTGCCAGCCCCCAATAATCATCCTGGCTCCACTTTTCGTAGGGGTGGTGATGACATTGGGCACACTGAATCCGCGTCCCTAGGAAGACTTGGGCCATGTCGTCCACCAAGGCCTGGGGTGTACGCAACACGTTGTACCAGGCTACAGGAGGCTGCGCGTTCTCCCCGTCGAAGGTTCCCTGAGCCGTGAGGATTTCCCGAACAAACTGATCGTACGGTTTGTTAGCCGCCAGACTGTCGCGAATCCAACGATGCAAGGCCTGTGTGCGGGCTGCTCCTCCGCCGACGCCAACTAAGCCCCTCTGGCGATTCCGCAAAATGTCGCCCCATTTGAGCGCGAAATAGTTGGCATACTCCGGGCGATTGAGCAAATCGTCCACCAGTTTTTCGCGCTTCCTGGGGTCCTGGTCGGCCAGGAATTTTTCCACCTCAGCCAGCGTCGGTAACGTCCCTGTAATGTCGATAAATACCCGTCGGAGAAATTCGCTGTCGCTGCACAAATCCGAAGGCGGCAAACCTAATTGACGGAGTTTGGCGAAGACATGTTCATCAATGAAATTTGCGGTCGGCGGCATGCGGAGTTTTTCCGCGGGCACTTCTTGGGGAATGGTAGCGCGAAAGACGGCCACGTGCCCCAGGTACCGTACCATCACCGTGCCTTCGCCCGGCCGATCCAGGCTTTCCACTAACCCAGTTTCGCTCACGCTGAGCAACTCCGCATCGTTACTGGAATACTCCGCCTCCCGGGTTACATCCCGTTCGGAACCATCGCTCATTTGAGCCAGCACCGTGATCTGTTGCCGTGTCTTCGGGGCCACCAGCCTGTGCCCTGGCATGACCTGGATACCGACAACTTTGGGATCGCTGGACTGCCCAAATGGCATCCCGGAGCGAATCCACCGCAACAGCAACTGATATTCTCGGGAACCAGGCTCCAACCGCTTCCCACCCCCGTGAGGCAAATCACCCGTCGGTTTGCGGAGCAACAAACTCGCCTGGGGCGCCGCCAGGAAAATACGTCGGCTGCGCGCCTCGCGGGTCAGCGCTTCGTAATCCACCTGCGGTTCAAACCCCAGCAGCGAGAGC
>JANWVZ010000094.1 GCA_025056555.1 Gemmatales bacterium
AGCACCGGACTTGGTACAGGACCATACTTACCCGCCAATACCACACCGCCCCCCAAAAGTTCGTCGACTAACTCACGCCAAGGTTTGCCCAACTCTCGTTCTGCATACCGCACCAATTGCACCAACCGACGTATCGTTAACTGGTCTAGGGCCTCTTCGTAGCCCGGCAGCCGACGCACAAACTCGCTATGCACGAAGTCCCAGCCCCGTGCCACCAACTCCTTCGGCCGCGCCACGGTAATGACAAAATCTGCCTCTTCGGGCACCAGATCCAACGGTTGCGCCGACGCTTCTCGACCTGCCCATCCCCATAGAAGTACCAACCAAGTTGCCAGCCACTTGTTCAGTTTCATCGCCGGTCTCCCCAGAAATCACCAAGCAGTTTTTCCCAGCTTGCCTGGGCGCTTTGCCAAAGCCGAGGTAATCATGCAGCGAAAATACAGGCGCACCGATAGCCCTACTGCCCTACCGTAATCCTGTACCCCAAAGTAGTGGCCTCGGTTTCAAAGCCCGAACTAATTTTTAAGCTGTACCAGGTAAAGGGGCCAGGGAATACGTGTCAGTGGAAGTAACGTCTGCTACAATAGGCTGTAATGGACGAGCAGGCCTTGCGGTCGCTGCCCACTGCCCAACCAGCTGCGAGCGAGGACGATCTGGAACCATTGCTGGCCCGAGCGCGGACTGGCGATTTTGATGCGTTCCAACAAATCGTGCTGCGCTTACAACCGCGCATCTTTACCTTCGCTCGCCGACTGACGGGCAACGATGCCGATGCTGAGGACGTTACCCAGCAGACCTTTTTGGCGCTTCTGGAGCACCTCGATCAATATCGCGGCGAAGCGCCCTTGATAAGTTGGTTGCTGCGCATCGCGGCGAACGAAGTGCACCGGCTCTGGCGGCAACGGCGTCGCCAAATCGAACCTGAACACTCTGACGATGACGATTCTGCCGCTCCGTTGGCGCGCCCCGAATTTATTGCACCCTGGCGCGACGATCCACAACAACTCGTCCTCCAGCAAGAATCCCGCATGCTGATTGAGCAAGCGCTGGCCGAACTTCCCGAAAAATACCGCATCGTTTTCGTGCTTCGCGACATCGAAGGCTTTTCCACAGAACAGACCGCCGAAATCCTAGGGATCAGCGTCCCAAACGTGAAAGTCCGCCTGCTCCGCGCACGGCTCATGCTACGCGAAAGGCTTACGCACTACTTCGGCGATCCTCAGCGACGGGTTGTGCCTGATCATGATCATGGTTGATACACGCCAGCAAATGGCTTGTAACCTGGAGCCAGCGGGCGCATCGTTAAGATTGAGGTGAAACATGACTTGCGAGGAATTGCTGCAGCTCATTAATGAAATGGTGGACGGTGAACTCGACCTGAGCGTCGCCGAGTGTAGGCAATTTGCCGAGCATTTGGCCCAATGCAATCCTTGCCAGGTCGTGGTAGATAATATTCGCAAGACTATTCAGCTCTATCGTGCGGGCGAACCGTTTCCCTTGCCCCAACCATTACAAAAGCGACTCGTAGAGGCCCTACGCCATCGCTGGCAAGAACGGTTTGGCCCTGTAGCACGGGCTCGGGGCAATAACCCCTAGGTGTTGACCAGGAAGTAAATATCAAAGCTTAGACCGCAAATTGTATCACCATCTTAGTCCAGCCGCGCCTGTGACTAAGTCCGGCTTACCGCCGCGATTTACCTAGATCGAAGTCAATGGTATTTCCGTGACGAGGGACGGTTGGCTTCAAAAACAGGAACGTACTTAGAATCGCCACCAGTGCCTAATTTCATAATACCTAAGTCTGTCTTAAGACGTTTGCAGCGAGAGTGGGAAGCTGTCCTTGAATTCTTGTAACCTTCTTATTACCGGCGCATCAGTAGAGTTGAGGATGGAAAAAGGAAAAAACGTCACGGTCAAGCCGAGATAAGGAGGTAGAACCATGACCACGACACTAATCCCAACGGCTCTCTGTAAGCCGCGCACCTGGGAAATCAATCGCTTTCCAGAGTCTCTTGCGGTTGCTCTTCGCCACGATGAATTCGGGTTGGAAGCTGCCCGAGCCGAGCCTCGATTACCAAACTCCACCGTGTCGGTGCTTTTAGCCAGCTGGACAAGCATGATTATTGGCATGTTGGCTGCGTCTGGAGCGTATTTGCACCATGACTGGACGACTTGGCTGGTAGCTACTCCTCTGATCGGTACGATTACTGCCATCGTTGGTACTTGGCTCAGTGCGCTCCTAACCGACGCTGACCAGTAGACCCTTTCGATCTGAAACCAGCAATCGCTGACTAAGCATGAGCCTGACTAAGATGAAACCTGACTTGCTAAGGAGGAAGAAATATGAGCGCTGCATTATTACAGCCTGAGAAAGCGACCCTTAACGGGACGGCCGAGGAACTTCGTGGGTATGTGCAAAGCTTAGAAGCCCGCCTTCAAGACTTAGAGACGCAAATGCGCGAACTCAGGGAGCGTGTGCCCGAATCCCGCGTCAGTATCGTGGTCATGAGCGGGGACTTAGATCGCGTGTTAGCAGCGTTTGTCATTGCTACAGGTGCAGCCGCTATGGGTTTCCAAGTTAGCATGTTTTTCACGTTCTGGGGACTAAGTGCCCTTCGCCAAAATCGTAAGCTCCGGGGTAAACGCTGGCTCGAAAAAGCCTTCACATTGTTGACGCCCGTCGGTGCGGAAAACTTGGCTCTCTCGAAACTCAATTTCGCGGGTCTAGGGAAAATGTTACTGCGGAAACAGATGCGGGATCGGCAAGTGAGCAGTCTTTCGGAGCTAATGCAACTGGCCCGCGACTTAGGGGTACGTTTCGTTGCCTGTCAGATGAGCATGGACGTCATGGGAATTACGGCAGAAGAACTCCTGCCGGGCGTGGAAACCGGGGGTGTGGCCACCTTCCTTGCCGATGCCGCAAAGAGTCAGGTCACGCTTTTCATCTAATGTGCAAATTATGTCCTAAATGATATTAGAGCCGAAAACTAACAAACTTAGAAATCTCCAAATGATTAGAAAGGAGGCTAAACATGTCGGCCATTGGCGCATTAGAAAAAACTCAGCTGACAGCTGCACAGCTGAAGGAACTTCTAGATCGCGGGGAAAAGCTCGTATTGCTCGATGTGCGAAACGAGGAAGAATATCGCCGCTGGCCAATCGAAAGCCGCCATCCCATACGCATGCTGAATATCCCTTACTACCACTTTGTTGAAACGCCGGACACCGCGGTGGCCCAAGTTCCGCGCGAGTCCCCGATAGTGGCGGTTTGTGCTAAAGGAGGTTCATCGGCGTGGGTGGTGGAGGAAATCCTGCTTCCCCGCGGCTATCGTGCCGCGAACTTAGAGGGCGGCATGCAGGCCTGGGGACGCTTCTATCAACCCCGACTGGTGCCTGAGGCGGAACCAGTGTTTCGCATCTGGCAGTTAGAACGGCCTGCTCGGGGTTGTCTGCATTACTTAGTCGCTTATGGCCCCCAACATCGTCATGCGATTGTCATTGATCCACCGCGGCACTTAGAGGCCATCTTGCACCTGGTAGATACTCATCAGCTCAAGATTACCCACATCCTGGATACGCATGCCCATGCCGACCATATTAGTGGCGGGGTTGCCCTCGCGCAGAAAACCGGCGCCCCCTATTATTTGCATCCGTATGATGGCATTCATCCGATAGATGTGCTGCCTGCGACCATACCGTATGAGATGACTAAGGATGGGCAGACCTTTATGTTAGATCACGCACGACTACAAGTACTGCACATTCCAGGCCACACGCTGGGCAATACGGCTCTCTACTTAGAAGGGGATGGCAAACGCTTTCTGTTTAGTGGGGATAGTATCTTTATTTACTCGATAGCTCGACCCGACCTAGGAGGACGCGGTGAAGCATGGTCGCCGTTGCACTATAAGTCGCTTTTCGAGCGTTTACTCCGACTACCGGAAGATACCGTAGTCTTGCCTGGCCATTTCAGCCAACCGCGTGAAGCTCGGCCGGACGGTGTCTTTGCGGCCACCATAGCGGAATTGAAGCAGCGGAATCCTGATCTACAACCGCGCTCTCAGAGCGAATTCGTGCAGTATATGCTTTCGAGTTTACCTGAATTTCCGAAGCAGTATATCGAAATCAAGCGGGTGAATATAGGTCTACTGCAGCCGAGTGAGGAGTATGCCGACGAATTGGAATTCGGCAAAAATGTGTGCGCTTTAGCAGATGCCTATCGTGCCTAGTCACGCAGCTAAGCCGACGAGCCATACTTAGAGGTACTTATAGGCCTGCTCAGAATTGGTAGTTCAGATTTATGATTCAGATTAAGCCATTGTGGGAGGGGAACGATTATGAGCGCTGAACCGATAAACGTGAAGCAGGAACTGGACGTGCGGGGAGCGAAATGCCCAATCCCTATCATTAAAGCTCGGCAGGAGATCAATCGCATCCCGGTAGGAGAAGTCCTGCGGGTTATTGCCACAGACCCCGGCTCGGTGAACGATTTCAAGGGCTGGGCGCAGACGGCGAAGAATATCGAACTGGTCCGTCAGGAGGAAAGCACCGATAGCAGTGGTCAACGGCTCTTTATCCACTACTTACGCCGTTTGGCATGATAGCCTCCCTTGGCAGTGATACATGGACAAATTTGCCATGCGGTATCAGTAAAGTCTTGACCAATACGGTTGTTCGGTTCGAAGCGTGCAACAAAATGAGGCAAGAGTGATCTCTTGCCTTGTTTTTTTCCTTTCGGCACGCAAAAACCTGATCGAATAAGGACGGGCCGTCCAATTCCAGGAGGCCGTTGCCAGTTTCAGGGGGTAGTGAGTATGCGTAAGATAAGAGTGTGATCTCACAACTGAGAACGAACTAAGCGTGAGGAGTCGTCCGAGTGCGGATCGTCGTGATAGATAACTACGACTCATTTACATATAACCTGGTGCAGCGGCTGGGCGAATTGGATAATCGCCTGGAGGTGCGAGTGTTTCGCAACGACCAGATTACAATAAAGGAACTGGAAGCGTTAGCGCCGACCCATATCATCATTTCGCCGGGGCCGTGTACGCCGCGAGAAGCGGGCATTTCGAATGATGTGATCCGACATTTTGCGCCGCGGACGCCGATCTTGGGCGTGTGCTTAGGGCATCAGTGTATTGGGCACGTGTTCGGCGGCGAAATTGTCCGTAATTACCGCATTATGCACGGCAAGACCTCGCTCATTTATCATGACGGGCGCGGCGTGTTCGTGGGCTTGTCGAATCCTTTCGAGGCAACGCGTTATCACAGCCTGGTCATTCGTCGGGAAACCTGGAACCATCCCGACTTTGAACTGTCGGCCTGGACGGCAGAAGGCGAGATTATGGGGATTCGCCATAAGCGTTGGCCCTTGCACGGCGTGCAGTTTCATCCCGAGAGTTTTTTGACTGTGGAGGGGCCGAAATTGTTAGCGAATTTTCTGAGACTTTGACCTTGCCGCGGGCCTGGATTCTGGCGTGAAATCCTTTCTTCACCAAAGCTCGGAAGGATGTGCGAGCCATGCCGAACTTGCTCAACGTTGACGAGGCTTTGCAGATTGTCTTACAGCATGCACGCCGCTTGCCTAAGGAGGCGGCGTCGCTGACGAGTGCGCTGTTGGGTTTGGTGTTAGCGGAGGACGTGATTGCGGAGCACGATAGCCCGCCGTTTGCTAAATCGTTGGTGGACGGCTTTGCGGTGCGCAGCAGCGACGGTCAACGGGACCGGCGCGTGGTAATGGAGATAGTTGCCGGCACGATGCCGGAGCGAGACTTGGGGACGGGAGAGGCTGCTCGCATTACGACGGGAGCGCCGCTTCCTGCGGGCGCTGATGCCGTAGTCATGCAAGAACACGTCGAGCCTGCAGGGCCAGACAGTATTCGCATTTTGGGCGAAGTTCGTGCAGGCCAGAACATTTTGCCCCAGGGCGCGGAGATGCGTCGGGGCGAGATGGTCTTGTCGTCGGGCACAGCAGTTCGTCCGCAGGAGATCGGTGTTCTGGCCAGTCTTGGGAAAACTGCGGTCTGGGTGCATCGTCAGCCGTTGGTTGCAGTGTTGCCTACCGGGGACGAGCTGGTCGAGCCGGGCCTGACGCCGGGACCAGGTCAGATTCGCAATTCGAACGCGGCAATGTTGGCAGCGCTCATCGCTCGAGCGGGGGGTTTACCTCGTTACTTAGGCATTGGCCGCGACTCGCCCGAAAGTCTGCGACCGCTCGTTCGGGAAGGATTGAAATGCGACGCCTTGGTGATTAGCGGCGGGATGTCGGTGGGACCGCTTGACTTGGTGCCTCGCTTGCTCGCGGAAGAGCATGTGATCATTCTGTTTCACCAGGTGGCTCTGAAGCCGGGCAAGCCGTTGTTGTTTGGAGTCCGAGACCGCTCTTTAGTCTTCGGTTTGCCGGGCAATCCTGTCAGTTCGTTCGTTGGGTTCGAGTTGTTCGTCCGCCCCGCCATACGCGTCATGCTCGGGAAAGTCGGACCGTATTGGACGAAACTAACGGCCTGTTGGAGCGAGGCGTTTCGCTATCGCACGGATCGGCCGACGTATTATCCCGTGCGGCTATGGTGGGAGAACGCAGGTTGGCGGGTGCAGGCAGTACCGTGGCTCGGCTCAGCGGATTTACGAGCACTATGTCGCGCCAACGCATTTGCTTGCTTGCCCGCGGGCGAGAGCCAATTCGCCGCAGGGGACGCGGTGGACGTATTGGTGGGGGAGCCGCCTTGGTGACGGCAAACTTAGTTGTAGTTGTCGCCCGTCGCGGTCGCCGCGCATATTAGCGACATGGACTACCTGCTTATCGGTATAGGGTTGCTGCTGGTGGGATGCGGTGGATTAGCCGCCCGAAAACCACCCTTACCCCAGGGAACGTTATCACCTCGGTCGACGTGGTTACTACCGCTCATCAGTGCAGTCCTGTTGTGGTGCAGTTATTTCCCGCTCGATTGGGGGGAATTAGCGTGGGTGGCACTGGTACCGTGGTTGGTGGTGCTTCGCTGCAGCGCATTTAGGCGTTACGCCGCCAGCTTCGTTGCCGGATGGGCATTCGGTTTCCTGGCCTTGCAATGGATGCGGTATGCCCATCCACTGATGTACGGCGCGTGGTGGGCCTTAGCGCTAGTGATGGCGCTGCATTGGTGGGTGCTGGCGCTAGTGACCGATGGCTTGCTACGTGCGCGAGTACCGTGGACGTGGTCGGCGCCGGCTGTTTGGGTGAGCTTGGAGTGGTTGCGGGCCAATGTGGACATCGGTTTCTCCTGGTACTTTCTCGCTCACACGCAACATGATTACCTGCCCTACCTGGGGCTTGTGCCGATCACCGGCGCGTACGGAGTCAGTGCACTGGTCATGCTGGTCAACGCTGTGATGGCAGAAGCGCTGGTAAGGCTTTTCTATGGCCGGGCTCGTCCGCAGGAAGTGGCGCCGCCAAGCTGGGTAGGGCGCGTATGGTCAAGCCACGGCTACTTGGTGCTCCAAATGATTGGATGTTTGGCACTCCTGGCGGCCAATCCGTTATTAGCGAGGCGTTGGCGGCAGGAATTTCCACCTCAAGGCGCGGTGTCGGTGGTGATTGTGCAACCGAATGAGCCGCAAGACGTACGGAACGCTTCCATTGAAGAGCGACAGCAACAAAGCATGGAGCAGTTCAAAGAGCTCCTACGTCAGGCACGCGACCTATCTCAGGGTGGCTCTGTCGCGTTGGTAGTTTGGCCGGAGACCTCCATGCCGTTTGATTGGGTCGAGATACGCGCTGCGGAAGAGACTACCGGTGTCACGCCGACGGAGCAGCTTAGCTCGGCAGAAAAAAATAACGGCTGGGGAAATAGCCCGGGGGAAAAATCTGAGAGCGACGAGCCGGAGGAGATTCAGCAAGCTCGTATCGGCCAACGTTTAGCTCAAACCATTACGCGGGAGTTAGCCCGCCTGGTGCCGACCTGGATGCTCTTGGGCGTCAATACGCGGATTTATTATTGGGTACGAGACGTTCGGGGTGCGCAGGACGAATCACCATCGGGACGAGTGCGGGTGGTTCGCTACAATTCGGCATTGCTCCTCGATCCACAAGGCCAGGTTGCGGGGCGCTACGACAAGATTTACCGAATCCCATTCGGCGAATATCTACCACTGCGCTCATGGTTGCCATGGGTGGAGTGGTTTTCGCCCTATTCTTACGAGTATTCCATTATGCCGGGCAGCGCCGCGCATACGCTGCAGCTCGGCCCTTCGGGAAAACGGTTCGCCGTGCTCATCTGTTATGAGGATACCGTGCCACATTTACCGCGGCAGTTTTTCAGGCCGGGCGGTGCGCCCGATTTTTTCGTGAACATCAGTAACGATGGCTGGTTTCACGGCTCCGAGGAACATGAGCAACACTTGGCAATTGCACGATTTCGTGCGGCCGAGACGCGTCGGGCCTTAATTCGCAGTGTCAATATGGGCATCTCCGCAGTGATTGACGGCAATGGTGCTGTTTTGGCGCTGCCGTTACGCTCTTGGAGCGAGAGCAAATCACGGGCGGCGGTTTTCGTCGCCGAATTACCCATTTACACGGGAACAACTGTTTATGTGCGCTGGAATGACTGGTTTGTCTGGGCACTGTGGGTCCTGACGGCCATTTGGCTTCTCGCGTTATCGGCCGTGCCTATGTGGAAACTCATCAGGAAGAAAATCCGCGGCGTGCCAACCAAGCAGTTCCGCGTTCCGAAAGTAATGGCTTTATGAAAACGTTAGTCTTAATCATTGGTAAGGGCGTGTTCGGTATGATTGGCTGACAAGCAGGTTACGCCACGAGTATGGGATACGACCGCAGTCACATAGCGCGTCTCTTTGCTCCTGGGAGATGCGGCAACAGCCATTGATACTTTAGATTCAACGGCGGACACGCCTGTTCCGATGCCAAGAATAGTAGGCTAGAGCGAACCAGAGTCCCCGCGGCCTGCGAACAGCGATATTCGTACCTGAGGTGATGGGTTCTAGAGATTTACCCGGCTGTACTTCTTGCAGTAAGGAACGGAGCGCTCTTGTAAAAACAAGAGCAACTAAGGTACGCGGCAAAAAGCAGCCCCGAGCGGGGACATCCCCCAGAGCGTTCTCGGATTTCCCTTGAGACAGAAACTTCCGAATTCTCAGCGTTATGCGCAATGCTTTGACTAGCGAAGCGCTACTATGCTGCCTACAAGGTGAGGGTGAAGTTCTCGGACACAGATCTAAGGTGGGTTGGTTCCAAGCCTTCCTATCTAATGACCGTTCTGGAATTCGCGGCGAAGTTGTTGAGCGGCCAGAACCAGATTACGCAGAGCGGGGAGGACTTCCTCCCAGCGGCGTGTTTTCAGACCACAATCCGGATTGACCCAGACTCGCTGGGCGGGAATCACCTGTACCACGCGTCGGATAATGGCGACGATGCTCTCGACGGGAGGTACCGCCGGGGAGTGCACGTCGTACACGCCGGGGCCGATCTGGCGTGGATAGCCATGGCGCTCGAAAGCCTGGATGACCTCACCTTTGCTGCGAGTCGCTTCGATGGTGATCACGTCGGCATCCAGCTGTTCAATATAGGGCAGGATCTCATTAAACTCGGAATAGCACATATGGGTGTGAATCTGAGTTTCGGGTTTGGCGCGGGAAGCGAGCCGGAAGGCTTTGACCGCCCAATCGAAGTAGGCTGGCCAGCGTGCGCGCTGAATTGGGGCCAGTTCTCGAAATGCGGGTTCGTCGATCTGGATCACGCTGATGCCCGCCGCTTCCAGATCACGGACTTCGTCCTGCAAAGCCAAACCAAGCTGCCAGGCGACCTCGCGCCAGGGAAGGTCCTGACGAGCGAAACTCCAGGCCAGGATGGTGACCGGTCCGGTCAACATTCCCTTCATGGGCCGCTGCGTTAACGATTGGGCGAAGGTGATTTCCCTTACAGTCATCGGTTGCGGGCGGGCAACGTCGCCATAGATAATCGGGGGACGATAAACGCGCGTGCCGTACGACAGTATCCAGCCATGCTGCGTCAGTGCGATACCCTCCAGTTTCTCCGCGAAGAACTCCACCATGTCGCTGCGCTCAAACTCGCCGTGCACGAGGACATCCAAACCGAGCTGCTCCTGCACTTGGACGACATGCCGAATCTGACCGTCAATGAAACGGTGGTACTCGTCTGAGGAAATCCGCCCGTTCTTGAAGGCATTACGCATACGGCGCACTTCCTCAGTCTGCGGGAAACTACCAATGGTGGTAGTGGGAAACCATGGCAGGCGCAGGCGTTGACGTTGCAGAACGTCGCGGGATTCGTAGGGAACATCGCGTGAGAAATCCTTATCCCGCAAAGCGGCCAATCGTTGGCGCACAGAGGGGTTACGCCAGCTTCCAAGTTCGGGGGTATAATCGTTCCATTGTCGCAGCAGTGTGTCCTCGTCAGCTGTTGCGGCCGCAGCACCGTCTAACAGTCGGCGCAACAGACGCAACTCCGTCAGTCGCTCTTGAGCAAAGGCCAGGCGCTGGCGCAAAGCAGGAGGAATTTTGTCTTCGCTGGCCAGGCTGACAGGCAGGTGACTCAGGGGGCCGGCATTACTGATCCAGACCTCGGCTGGCGTGGCTCGTTGAATCTGGCGGACGTAATTAGCCACGACAGACAATTCCGTTTTCCAGACGTTGCGACCGTTGACCACACCCACGATCAGTACCTGTTCCGCGCGTAGCGGTTGGCGTTGCAAAGCAGCGACCAGCTCTTCGACCGTTTGCTCGTGTAAGGCTACCGAGCCTCGGCCGTGCACCAAATCCACGCCAAATCCGCGCACAGGTAGTTGGAAAAACAAAGACCAATCGGCAGGCGTGTCGTAATAAGTCATCAGCAGGATCGGGGCCTGCGATGCCAGCTGCTGATACGCCTGATGAATCAGGGGCCAATGGTCGGGGGGAACATCGCCCACAAGAGCCGGTTCATCCACGTGGACGAACCCGGCACCAGCCTGACGACACCGCAACAGTAATTCAGCATAAACTGGGATAAGTTGTGTCCAGAGACCAGGCCAGTTGGCAGCACTATAGCCCTTACTCAGGGTAAGAAAGGTGTAGGGGCCGATCACATAGGGCACGCCCATCTGATACTGTTGGCGGGCTAACAACGGCTTGGCCCAGACCAGACGAAACTGCACCTGCGGGCTTACGGGGGGAACGAGATAGTGGTAATTGGTGTTAAACCATTTGGTCATTTCCCAGGCATCAGCTCCGCGGGCCAGACGATAGTAGGCCGAAAGATTCACAGGGGCGTCCCAGGACCGACCAACCCGCAATCCGTCGCTAACGGCGTCACTTACCAGGCCAAACATCAGGCCGTGGTCCAACATGGCGTCGTAGAAAGTCATTTCGCCGACGGGATATAAATCGACAGCCTGGTGGTAAGTGCGCAACCGTTCACGTTCCAGGCGGTCCAGTCCCTCGCGTAATTGCAGTTCGGTCACCTCCTGCTTCCAGAAGCCTTCGATGAGCCGCTTATATTCTCGGTGAGCGCCCAGTCGCGGATAGCCATAGGCGTAGGTTTTCATGCAGACTTTCTCCTCAGACTGCCCATGAATCAGAACGGGGATGAGCCCTGCTGAGTTACCTTGCTGGCCACTCGGGCTCAATGTAGAAGAAAGAGAATGTACGGCCAGGCAACGCGACGGTCAATTCCACGACCAGGTTTCAACATGATGGACGACCCAGAGAGGATGAAATCGGCCCACACGCAAACTTTGCCAGACGGCGACAAAGCTATCCATCTCCCATAGCGGCACAATCCAGGCTTGTTCGACGAGATGCGCATGGAGCTGATGCAGAGTAGCGCGGAGCGAAGCAGGGTCTTCAGCCCGAAGGTAGCGCTGCCACAGCTGGGCCACGGTGGGTTCGTCTGCCAGACCGAACGGATCGGGCCAGGCCTGCCCGGGTGGAGCCGGCGCCAGCCAGCGGAAAGGAGTCATGCCTTCATGGGGATATTCGGCCACCCACCAGAGCAGATCATACGGGGTATCGCCTTTCATCCAGGCCGCCCACAACTCCCGCGTGGAAACTGAACGCACCTCCAGCTTGACGCCATAAGTGGCCAGCTGTTCGGCCAGGGCGCGGGCGATCTGGTGGTTCTGAGGCTCGTCGGCCACCACCCAGAGTGTCAGCACCGCGGTTGCAGGCTCTGCTCCCGATTTGGCAGGCGCTTTGCCCGGCAGGTGGGTGGCGCGAATCTTCTGGAATAACTCTCGGGCCAGGGCGGGCCGATACGGGGAACGAATCAGGGGCGAATAGTCGGGGTGATAAGCCCAGCTGGCTACAGGCACTGGCCCACCACTAACGCGGTAGGTCGTGGGATCGCGACCGCGAAGGAAATTGCGCACCAGGCTTTCTCGATCAATCGCTGCTGCCAGGGCGCGACGCAGATCACTGGAGGCCACACCAGGCCGTCGGCGATTGAAGCCGAGCATGGCGACGCGCGGGGTAAAGGGGACACCTGTGAGCGCGGCTTCCTGCCGAGCCAAGCATACCGTGCGGGCATGAGCGATATTCGCGAAGGTATCCGCGTCGCGAGCCGTCAGGCCTACGACCAAGTGCAAGGCACCACATTCCAGGTCTTCGTGGGCTTGCCGAACGTCGCGATAACGTCGAAACCGAATTTCCCTCACAGGCGGACCATCCGGTGCGTGGGGACGTGACCATCCTGGCCGAGCACGGAACACCCATTCGTTTTCTGTTTGGTCTGAAAGGACGTAGGGTCCCGTGCCTCCTCGACCTAGGAGACTCTCTGGAGCGATGTCGCTCTTCGTCGCTTTTTCCGTGTCGCCCACGTTCGCCTCAGGCTTAGGTAAGAGAGGTACGTACAACAAGTACAGCGAGTCTCCTGGCAAGAGCGACCGTTCCAGAGTAAGAGGGCTCGAGGTGCTGTGGCGCCAAGCCCAATTAGCCCAACGGCGGTCCCACTGCGGTTCATAGTAGCAGTGATTGGGTTGTCCTGCGTATTCCAGGCTGAATTGGATATCGGAAGTTTGAATAAGCCGTTCACCCCCTGCGCCGCCCGCGAGCAAAACCGTTGGGGGCAGGGTGATCCGCCAGGCTCCCCGATCCCGATAGGGGATCAGGCCCGCGCTACTCCAATACCCAGGGATCACCAATGGTGGTTGACGCGGTTCGACCAACCATTCAAACAGAAGTGCTATCGCCATCTGATCCCACAGTCGCCAGGCGGAACCTGGCCAAGTAGTCTGAGGCAGGTCGGGTACACCTACCAGAAGTAACGGATACTGCCGTAACAATTGTCGCTGAAAGAGTTGGACCCGCTCCCAACTTGGCAGCAAACGGGCGGCGTCAGCGCCCGCCAGCCAGGCAGCTACCATGTTTCCGGATTCCTGAAACTTCTGAGCCTGCTTAAGGTGAAAATCCGCCCGCTCCTGCAAGACCCGCTGAAACCGTTCAATGGCAGGACTGGTCGTTCCCGGCAACCGGTTCCGTAAGCGGTCCAAGGCGCGCCGCACTGCTGCGAAGTCGCCTCGGGCCAACGCCCGGTCGGAAGCACTTTCGATTAGTTGCCGAAACTGATTTACCATCTCCGCATCACCCGGATAGAAAGCCAACAGGCGATCCGCCCATTGCACGGCTTCGTCAAAACGTTCCTCCTGCTGCAGAACCTGCAATCGTTCGACGCGAATTTGACGTTGTTGCTTTTCCAACTGGGTACGTACTTCATCCCAACCTTCGCCGCGCATACCCTGGCGGGCAGCCTCGGCGTGAAAGGCCTGCACCTGTTCTACCACAAACTCTGCAAACTGGAGTGCCTGTGAGCGTGTCAGGGGCGGTTTCAAATGACCAGGCTCCTGGGCCAGTTGATAGGCTT
>JANWVZ010000095.1 GCA_025056555.1 Gemmatales bacterium
AATTTGCCCGCGGGGTCGCCGTAGGGGCGGGAAAAATTCGCAAGTCTTTTCTGAATAAGCACTTACGCAACATCACCGCCCTGCCGTTCGGGGCTGATCCCAGGGCAAAACCGCCCATTTATGAAAATTCGCTCCTCAGCAATTTTGCCGTGGGGGTGCCCGATCCGCTGAAGTGCGCGCTCCGCTGCGCACTCGCGACAGGAAAGGTTGGCAGAAGTTTCAAGACCCTCGAAGACGTTTGATCTAATGCGCGATCCGTTGCGCACTCGCGGCAGGAAAGTCATCGTGAAGCGGAGCCACGACGATCGGTGATCGGCGCTGCGCGACATTAGCCACGAGGTCAGGAGCTGTGTCGGCCTCGCTCGGCTGGGATGCGGCCCTGGTTGGGGGCCAACAACAGGCCCTGCTGAAGCCCGGTCGCTCACCGACTATTATTGCCGATCTGCTCGGCTGGACGCAAGAGGTTCATGAGCATGCGGAGTCTGCTTGGCTGCCAGAAGCTCACCTCGGTGCCCTCGCGGAACCCTCGTTTGCGGGCAATACGCCGTCTTATCCGCCAACATTTGCTGAGTCTGATGGCGTTAGGCAAGAACCATACGATATTCCGCCCATACTTTCTCGCATCCTGATTCGCTGCTGAAGCAAGGGCCCGTAAACAAGGTTCAGGACATCAGGCCGAGAGAGTTCCCACGTCCAATCCAAGGTTCGGCAAGTTGAAAGTCAGGTCGTGGTGGCGGCCAAGAGGGAGTGAGGCTCGAGTTCAGTGGAAGTCGAGCGGCGCGCGGTAGTATCAGAGCCGTTGATGACCGCGCCGTCGGCTGGCAGGCCCAGCATCGGCATGTCCACATCGTACGGAGGACGCTCCAGAGCGGCTTTCAGGATGAGGCGGAGCAATTCAGGAAAGGAAATGCCTGCACGTTCAGCCTGGCGGGCGATGCCGATACCTTCGTCGAGGCAGGGATTGCAATTGACGTCGAGAATGTGAGGACGGCCATTTTCGTCCAGGCGCACATCAACCCGCCCGTAGCCCCAACCGCCAATGCAACGAAAGGCGCGCATGGCAATATGATTGATTTCCTGCTGCAGTGCTGGCTCCACGGAGGCTGGACAGATGACCGAGATTTTCTGATATTCCTCAGTGTTTTCGAGCCACTTGGCGGCATAGGACATGATAGGGGGGATGTTCGGTGGTAATTGGGAATAGTCCACCTCGGCCAGGGGCAAGACGCGCAGGCGGTGGCCGCCCACCAGCCCGACATTGAATTCCCGGCCTGTGAGAAAACGTTGCACCAGAGCTGGTTGGTTGAACTGGCGAAGAATGTAACTCACCCGCCGGCGCAATTGGGTCTTATTGTACACGATGGATTCGCGTTCCAAGCCGATACCGGCGTGTTCCTGGCTAGGTTGAACGATCAGCGGGAATTGCCACTTGTGCTCCTGGACAGCTTTGAGCGTCTCTAACAACGCTGTGTTGGGGGGAACAGGAATACCAACGCCGCTGAGCAAAGAAGCGGTCATAAACTTGAATCGGCACAATCCTAAAGCCAGAGCCGGCGAACCGGTCATGGCAAAACCCATCATCCGCACCAGAGCCGCGACCCGCATTTCGTATTGTGCGCCGTGGACAACGTCGTCGTACTGGTTGAAAACCACATCCGGGCGAAGCCGTTTCAGCAGACGCTGAAAGCGGAACAGATCGTGAGCCAGGGCCACCACCGTGACCTTGTGCCCCAGCTTGCGTAGTGTCCGCGCCAGGCGGCGAATCTGGGCCCGCAAGTCCCGCATGCTGGCGCGATCCTCGGGACGATCCGGTAGCACCAGCCGCGCAGCATTGTACACCAACGCAATATGTAACCGCTTCATTGTGGCCATTTCCGTTTTCTTGTTATTAATCGGCAACTCAATGGTGGCACTCTTGTGGAGATCGCCCGTCGGGATTGCATGTCGGAATCGGCAGTACTTCGCTCAGTGTTTTTTCTTCATCCTTATAATGAGGCGAAGCATAGGCAAGCGAGAGACGACGTAGGTATTTTACAACATGAAGCACATCATAAGAGAGCGATTGACGCGCTCGAGGGGTTGGTTTATCCTGTGCGGAATGCTGATGCTGGTGCCTGAGGCAGGGGCACAAGTGCGGATCGAACAGGTGCGCGTGGGTTTTCCCGATCAGAAAACGCGCATCAGCTACGGCCGTTTCGGGCACTGGTTACCCGTTTATGTGGTGGTGACACATGACAGTCAGGAAGATTTTACCGGCAGTGTCGCGGTAAGTATGCCTGATGCGGATGGCATTCTCCAGGAGAGTCGTGCCGAAGAAACGCTGCAGCTCTCCTCTGCGACTCGGCGGCAAGGAGTCTGGGCTTATGTGATGTGTGGCCACGGCAAGTTGCGCGTTCAGGTGCGCGACCAGCAGGAACGCCCAGTGGCCAGTTTCACGTTTCCTGACGATTTGGGCCAAGCACGGTTCTGGCAACTGGTGCCGCCGGCGGTGCAGCAAATCCTGACGCTGGGCGGACCGGCCGGCCTGGAGGATGTGCTGACCTTCCGCGAAACGGGTCCGGATCCGGGTTATCGGGTGTGCCAACTGGATGATCCCCAATACCTGCCAGAACGTTGGTTTGGTTACGATGGCGTGCAGGTGATCGTCTGGGCCACTGGCGGCCAGGAGGGCGAGAAGTGGTTAGATGCGTTGCAGGCTCGGCCCGCTTTGGCGAGGGCGTTACGACAGTGGGTGCAGCAAGGGGGACACCTGGTCCTATGTGCGGCCGAGCGGGCGGATTGGCTCACACAGCGAGAAAGATTCCCGTTGATGGACTTGCTGCCGGGGGATGGCCACAGCGGTCGGCCTGCCTATGCCGAATTGCTGGTAGGCGTTCGTGAGGTCACTGCGTCGCGGCATCGGGAACCAACGGCCTTGCCGGCACTGCGTGCTCCGTGGGCAGAGTTTCGCAAGAAACCGACCGCCACCCAACGCGCCTTCGCCGCGGATCCGCTCAAACCCGCAGTGCTGGTCTGGCCCTACGGACTTGGACAGGTCACTCTGGTCGCCTTTGATACCAATGTCGGGGCCTTTACCCAGTGGGAGGGCCGAACCGCTTTCTGGGAGTGGCTGTTGGAAACCGAAACGTTACCTGCCCGACAGGCCTTCCGCACTACCCTCACGGTACTGCGGGAGCCTGAGCCACTTACTGAACTGATTCACCAATTAGAGCAATTTCAGACCGAGGAAATTCCCTTTGCGCTGGTGGCTGGTTTGATGTTCGTGTATTTGGTGTTGGCAGGTCCGTTGGACTACGTGTTGACCGTGCGGTGGTTGCGGAGGCCGGCCTGGGCCTGGTTGACGTTTCCCCTGGCAGTGGCTGGAGTAACTGTGTTAGCCTGGTACTCGGCGTGGGTAGTGCACGGGCACCAGCTCGCCGTCCATGAACTGGTGCTTTACGACTTGGAACTGCAACCCCATCCGCGGGGCGATACGCCCTTGGTGCGAGGAAGTGGCAGTGCTTGGCTTGTGCTGAAGAGTCCGCAATTGGCGGCATATTCGCTGACGCTGGCCGGCAGTCCTAGAGACACAGCTCGGGCGCCGCTGAGGCCTGGGGCCAATTTCATGGGTGATGTCCGCGAAGCGGTGCTCGGTTGGGCGGTGCGACCCGATGACGACGCACTGCAGCGAGGGCAACGGGAAAATCTTGTGCAGAGCGCGGTCGAGGTCGAACCTGGAAATGGTCGCCTGGCTCGTGTTCCGATGCAAGCTTGGTCGGTGAAAACTTTGTTTGCACGCTGGCTGCTTGATTGGAAGACCCCGCCGACGCTCTGCGAGGCACGGCTGCGGGCGCCCGACCTGAATACAGTGCGGGGTGAATTGACCTGGCACGCACCTTGGCCGCTGTTGAGCAGTGAGCTGACGTTTGGCAGCCGCGTCTGGTTCTTGGGCGACCTGCATCCGCAGCAGAAAATTGCCGTGCGACGCAACGATGTCGCACTCTTGGATCGGCATCGTTTCCAGAATGTTCGCGAAACCAGTGGGGATTCCGAACTGTTGGGACATTCGGGAGAGGAAGTGTCGCGTCAGCGCCTGATCGAAACCCTGAGGCAAATGACTTTTCAACGCCTGTTTATCGCCGGGCGACGGCAGGCACCTCAGCCTTACCTGCCCCATCTCGATCAGAGTCGAAGACTCCGTTATGGACAAGCTGTCCTCACAGGTTACTTGCCCATGACGGAAATTCGCCTGGATCAACTGGACCAGCATGCTTCGCTGAGCCCGACGCTGACGCACCTGGAGCCGAACTTGCCGGGAATCCTGAAACGGATGGTTTTTGTGCGGATGTATATACCCATGTCGGAACGTGATTGACGGGTCGCATTCCTGCCTCAGGACGAAGCCCGTGGACGAAAGTACGAAAAGCCTTAGACGTATCTATGAAACAGACACCACAGCCTGCCACGACCACAGTTATTCCGGCTTGGGTTTGCCGAGCAACGCGGGGCCGAGCAACGCCGCTACTGCCTGGACGGCCTTGCCCAGCGCTGGATAAGAAGCGCCGGCCTCTATCTGAGTACTTTCGCGGTCCGCAGTTATGCGGAGAGATTTCTGCAAGTCCTGTGCTAATTCAGGAGCAAAACCTGCCAGTTGGCTGAGTCCGGGTTTGAATTGCTCGTCGTAGAGCTTCTGGAGAAGAGAGGCCAACTGTTTGGAAGCGTCTTCGTCGGCCAGGACGACTCGCGCTCGCGCTTCAACGGTTTTGGGTGTCAGTTCGACTTTCAAACTGGCGTGGCGCATTTTTTCCAGGGCCGGTACATATGGTTGTACCTCCGGAGGAATGGCGCCAAGGGTTTTGAGAATCTCGCTCATAGACACGTCCCGAACGAGCACAGCGACATGGGCATTTCCTGCACCGCGCGCCACCAGGGCCCATTGTTCGGGTAAACCGGACGGGGCAGTTCCGACCAAACCAGGCACGGCCTTTTCGCGTCCTTCCACACCGCCAACCAGCACCTCAGGGGCTAGCTGACAGCTGAAAAGCTGATTGCCCCGGTCATCGGTCCCAAAGAAAACTACCCGTTCACCGATTTTTTCTTCCCGCACGTTCCTGGCGTTGGCCGCCAGTGCTGTTCGCAGTTGATTCTCGTCCACGGGTTTATGGAGGCGAATGATCCCGACGAAAGAGTTTCCCACCGCATCGGCGGATAAATTGGCCCAATCTACTGTGAAACAGGCAACGATCTCCGCGATGTCAGCCACGTCGAAGGGGGAGCGTTGCTCAGGCTTCAAAGGAAGTGGCGCTTTTTCGACAATGGAGGGTACCAATTGACGTGCCGCCGGGTGCTGAGTGGTATTGCCCAGATTGAGACATAAGACCAAGTTGGCATCCGCTGGAACGTAACGCCAACTGTGCATATCAGCAATGGGCCGAGCGGGAACCTCACTGAAGACCTTTTCCAGAGCCGCAAATACATCTCCGGCTGCAGGAACAGGCCCAGGTTTAGCATTCGGGGCTGTTGGTGCAGTGGGTTTGCTGTTGTCCACAGGCGGCGATGGGTTAGAAGTAGCATCAGTGCCTGGAGAGAGGTTCTGATTGACCGATGGATTATTAGGTTTGACAACGTTTGAGGGAGAAGGTAATGCCGCTAAACCAAGCATCTGCAACACGGGATCGAGCCAGCCCATATACCAGGCTAAGCCAATTCCACCCGCCAACACCAGCAAAAGAGCCAGCAATATGACCCATATCCACAGCGAAGATTTCTTCGGGGCTTCCTCTTCCCCAAAATCTACTACTTCGGGTTCCGATTCAGCCACCACGTCGCCGCCTCCAAAGTCCTCACTGGGAGCCTCTTCACCTGCCGCTTCCGCGGCTGCCCATTGTTCCTCTTCCGAAGTGTGAATCAATTCGGGCTCACGTCCCGACTTGCCGGTGTCTTCGTCGGCAGGTTGGCCGGCTAAGTCTTGAGTTGCCTCACCTTCCTCAGAAGGTCGCGGCATAGAGTCTGGCTCCAGTTCCGTCTCCCAGGGTTCCGGCTCAGCCAGCGCACGAGGTGTCGGAGGTGTGGGCAACTGCGCGGGTGCCTCGGGAACTGGAGAACGAGCGGAGGGCGGCGTTCCCGCTGACTCGGTATCTACAGGCCCAAGTATTCCCTCCATATCTACTAACTGTGCGCGGGGTGACTCGGCACCTACGCCCGTAGTCAGGTCGGGACCTAGGGGCATCGTTCCCGTGGGACTAACTGCTCCCTTAAGCAAATGCGCGGGTACAGGAAAAATCGTGTCGCATCGGGGGCATTGAATCCGCTTATCGGGTGTCAGTTCCGCTGAGGTTTTCAGCGGTGCGTTACAGTGCACACAATAGAACCGCGCTACGGCCATGACTTTTCTCCCGCTGCTGGACGCCTGACCGACCTCTGGACAAGCGCGATGGGCCTCGGTTTCAGTTTAGCCCCAGACAACCGCGATTGCAAGCGCTCAGACCCCTGGCATCTATTCGCGCGCGGATGTTTCCAACGGCACCCTCGGCGTTGCTATAATAACGCCCACGATGCGAGCACTTCGGGCAACAGGAGGAAGGCAGCATGGCACGGGTGCTGGTGAGCGGATCTTCCGGTTTGATAGGTTCGGCGTTGGTACCCAGTCTTCAGGCGGCAGGACATGAAGTAGCTCGTCTGGTCCGCCGACCAACTCAAGCGCCGAACGAAATCTTCTGGAATCCCGAAACTGGCGAATTAGATCGAGCCGCCTTGGAAGGATTTGACGCGGTAATTCACTTGTCCGGTTTTGGCATCGCCGAACGCCGTTGGAATGACGAAGTGAAATCGCTGATTCGCAACAGCCGTGTGCAGAGCACCAAGCTGCTTGCCGAAGCGTTGACTTCCTTATCGGTCAAGCCCCGTGTGCTGGCCAGTGCCTCGGCAGTAGGCTATTACGGCGACCGCGGCATGGAAGAACTGTCCGAGGAGAGTCCGCCGGGCAAAGATTTTCTGTCACAAGTATGCCAGGAGTGGGAGTCGGCGGCACTGTCGGCGGCATCAGCCGGGATTCGGGTGGTATGCTGTCGTTTAGGCGTGGTTCTGAGCGAGCGAGGCGGAGCCTTAGCCAAGATGCGTTTGCCCTTTTTGCTCTGCCTGGGGGGGCGTATTGGCTCAGGCCAACAGTATTGGAGTTGGATTCACCACCAGGATGCGGTCCGGGCATTTTTGTTCGTCCTCGACCAGGAAGCGCTTGCGGGTCCCGTCAACTTCACCTCTCCCGAGCCAGTGACCAATGCAGAATTCACGCGCACCTTAGGGCGGGTATTACGCCGACCGACCATCTTTCCGATGCCCCGATTTGCCGCCCGACTGGTGTTTGGCGAGATGGCAGACGCCCTGTTCCTGAGCAGTGCTCGCGTTCGACCTAAGAAACTGCTCGATGCAGGTTTCAATTTTGATTATCCCAACCTGGAAGCTGCATTGCGTCATCTGCTGCAAAGACCCGCCACGACCTGACCGCTGGCCCGGTTCTTGCAGATCGTCGCTCTTCGGACTGCGTGAATGGCTTTGGGGTGGAGAATTGACAACCTTATGTCAATCTTCTAGGCGGATCAATACAATTTTGCACAGTTTGATGCAGAGAGGTGTGAGGGAAGCCACTATCAGCAGTAGCGCACTCTGATCGCCAAAGTAAGCCTTTTCTTCGTCCTCTATGAACCGGCAACAATTCTTTCATCACCTGCGCCGCAGCCAGTTACTTTCGGAACAGCAGATTTGCGCCCTGGAGAACCGCCTGCGCGACGAAAATCCTGTGATGCTGGCGCGTACTCTGGTCACCGAAGGTTTACTTACGGTCTACCAGGCGGAACAGATACTTCTGGGGCGGTCAAAAGGTTTCTGGCTGGGGCAATATCGTATTCTGGATAGACTCGGCCAAGGAGCCATGGGCACGGTGTTCAAAGCGGTGCACACAGGTATGGGGCGAATCGTAGCGCTGAAGGTTTTGAAGCTGAGTAACCTGCGGGACAAGCAACAGCTGCTGCAGTTCGAGCGCGAAATCCGTGTCCTGGCCCAGATGCAGCATCCCAACATTATCATGGCTTACGATGCCAATCGTGGCCGAGGCGTGCACTTTCTGGTTATGGAATATGTGCCGGGCAAGACTTTGCAGCAACTGGTCGAGGAGAAAGGCCCTTTACCCATCGGCTTGGCTGCGGATTTGCTTCGTCAGGCGGCTTCTGCCCTGGATTATGCCCATGAACGGGGACTGGTTCACCGCGACATCAAGCCTTCCAACTTGCTGGTGACCAAAAGTCGTTCGAGCAAGTCGTCTGCGACTTCGTCGGCGCTACGTAAAGGCGGCGACTACCAGCTGAAAATCCTCGACTTCGGTCTGGCCCACTTGCGGGAAGGCCGTGTTTCCCGTCTGGTCGAATCCGTGATTCGCGAGAGCCGTGCGGGACAGGTGTACGGTACTGCCGACTTCATGTCTCCTGAGCAAGGACGCGACTTTCATCAGGTGGATATTCGTTCTGACCTATACAGTCTGGGTTGCACGTTTTACTACGGTCTGACGGGACAACTGCCTTTCCCAGGTGACACGGCCATGGAAAAACTTGTCCGACATCTTACCGAAGAGCCTCGACCCCTCCGGGAACTGCGGCCGGAAATTCCCGAAGCGTTAGCGGGGGTCATTCATCGGCTCATGGCTAAGGCTCCGGAAGATCGCTTTCAGACGCCTGCCGAACTTCTGGCGGCGGTTGAACAGATCGGCACACCCGGTCCGCGCAGTTATTCCAGTATTGACACGTTGACCGGCCCGACCCGCGCTACCCCCAGTGATCCCGAGTCAGGCAGCGGCTGGCTCCTGGTCGCACCGGCCGATCCGCCGCTTCGACTGGTTTCCTCATCCCAGGTGCCTGCCCAGGCACCGGTCGAACCTGTCCTTCACTTGCAGAGCTCGCCCAGTTCCAGACCACAAGGAATTGCATCGCAGCATCAGGCTGATAGTTCTCTGGCCGAATCAACGGCTCAGAACCGAAAGGAACCGCCAGGCTCGCGATGGCTGACCTGGTGGGAGCGCGGCTTGCTCCTCGCAACCGGTTTCATCCTCGGCTTGATGACGACCTTAGCCTTATTCTTTTTCTGGCGTCGTTAAGCGCTCATTGTCACGCCTAACCCAATCGGGCCAGTTTACTGGGGCGTTATTTGCGAGGAGGAATTGCGTCCTGAGTATCAACCGCATTGTGCCCTGTGACTGTTTACGGATTTTCCAGATAGCAGTAGGCAGGGGTATGTCAGCTTGGTAAACTGTCCAGACTACGGCCAGGAAGGCCTATTATCCTGTGTACCATTCCGAACGGGAGCTGCTCATGACAGAGACAAAAACTGCCAAACGACGACACCTTCTGCGCCGGTTCAACAGCTGGCTGCAATCGAAACTGCCGGAGCGAGTTGATCCGACTCGGTACAATCAGTTGATTCGCGAAACGTATGATGGCCCGGCGGGCTGGTTTACCCTGATCACCGGCTATTTGACAGGCCACGAGCCGTTGGCCAAGCGGTTGATCGGACCAAAAGGTTTTGACATTCGCGGATGCAAAAGTATCCTGGATGCCGGTACAGGTAATGGTCGTTATTTGCGCATCGTAAAACGTCAGGCTGATCCGGACGCCGTCGTGGTCGGTTGCGATTTGTCCCTGGGCATGCTTCGTCGTGCACGCAAACGGCTGAAGAATAGTCCCACCTTACTGGTGCAGGCCGACGTTAATCGCTTGCCTTATCCGAATGAGTGTTTCGATGCTATCATCTTCGGCTGGGTGCTGGAACATCTGCCAAATCCGCTTGTCGGCTTGCGGGAGTTAGCTCGGGTACTTCGTCGGGGTGGCAAAATGCTGCTCATGACGACAGAAGATAACACCCTCGGGGCCATCACCAGCCGCGTTTATCATTGCCGGGCCGTAGATCGTGCTCAGCTGCGTGAATGGTGTCGGCAAGCCGGCCTGCTCTGGCATCGGGAATTATGGTGGTCTCGGTTCCATCGCGCGCTCCGCCTGGGGGGCATCCTCGTAGAATTGAGGCGCGCCCCGCGCGACGAGGAAAATAATCATGGCCCATGAGTTAGCCCAAGCCTGGAGTCGGGTGGCTCAGGATTACGAGGAGCACTTTATTGATCCTTATGCTCAGGAAGTCGCCAACCCTCTTTGGCGTGTTCTGGAGCGCATACCCGATAAAGAGCATAAAACCGTAGGCGACTTGGGATGTGGCACGGGGCCATTGTTACCGTTTCTGGCGCAAAGGTTCCGCCAGGTCCTGGCCGTGGACTTCGCCGAGGGGATGCTTCAGCGCGCTCGCGAACGCTGTCGGCATTTGCCCCAAGTCCAGTTTTACTGCCTGGCTCTCCAGGACCTGCACCCGCTTCACGGTCAATTGGACGTGGCAGTGGCCATCAACAGTCTCGGCTTACCTGACCCAGCCGACATAGATGAGGCCTTGCGGCAAATCAGAAGCTGTTTGCGACCGGGGGGCTGGTTCTTGGGGATCGTGCCTGCTATGGATGCTATCCATTACATGACTATGGTGCTCGTAGATAGAGCCTTGGCACGGGGCCTGCCTCTGGACATCGCTCAAAAAAACGCCGCGCACCATGTCGGCCACCAGGAATACGATTTCGCTTTCAGCCGCTTTCACTATCGCGGTACTGAACAGCATTTCTGGTTCAGTTTTGAAGTGCCCTATCGGCTGCGGCGTGCCGGTTTTATTCGCATTCGTTGGGCCAAGGTCATGATTCCCTGGTCCCAAGTAGCACGGCTTAAGGATTTGGAAAAGTATCCTCCGACCTGGGACTGGTTCTTCGTCGCCCGCCGCGGACGATAGGCTGACCGCTGTAATCGGCTACGACCGTTCAGGTCAGGGGGGCGTACTCAAGGTTGCGTCGGGGGAGTATCCGCCGCTGAACAATCACCTTCTCAAGAACGCCGTTGGTTCGGGAACATGAACGGTTAGAATCTCGACCTTCTGAATCGGCGCGGGCTACGTTTGGTTCAAGGCAGGCGATCCCGTCCCAGGGCAGCAAAGTGGCGCTTTGGGCGAGGTTCGCCAGCATCGTCGAGCGATTGATACTCACATCGGCGCAGGCTGACGCGGAGGCTGTCCCAGCAGCGAAACGAAGCGTGAATAGGCATCGTCCCAGACGGCGGGGGATCGCGGCTCAAAACGCTCCATGGGAAAGGAATGTCGCACCACCGTCCGCGCTTCTTCCAGGTTGTTCAACCAGCCCAGGCCCAACATTTGCACCAGGAGGTTCCCGATACTGGTCGCTTCCACTGGACCTGCAAGCACGAGGCGGTTGCAGCAATCTGCCGTCAGTTGATTCAGCAAACGGTTCTGAGCACCTCCGCCGACAATGTGAATAGTATTCAGGCGTTTGCCCAGCAATTCCTCCAGGCGTTCAATAACCCAGCGATACTTCAAGGCCAAACTCTCCAGACAAACTCGCACAAAGGTTCCTGGTGTATCGGGAACAGGCTGACCGGTTCTGCGACAATACTCGGCAATAGCAGAGGGCATACTGATCGGCAACAGAAAAGACGGATCATCCGGCTCGATGAAAGCAGTGCGAGGCGGAGCGGCTTCGGCAAACCGCGTCAACTCCTCGTAGCTGTAACTCTGGCCCGCCCGTTCCCAACTGCGACGACACTCCTGCACCAGCCATAGCCCCATGACATTCTTGAGCAGGCGCACACGATGCCCGTAACCGATTTCATTGGTGAAATTGTATGCCAGGGTTCGTGCATCAATGACAGGCTGAGAAGTTTCGACGCCTACCAATGACCAGGTGCCGGAACTGATGTAACCCCAGTCGTTGCCCTGGCCGGGCACGGCAGCCACAGCCGAAGCGGTATCGTGGGTCGCTGGCACGACTATTCTCAGGTTATGGCAGTTGGTTTCCTCAGCGACTTGAGGCAACAGAGAGCCAAGCACGGTGCCCGGCGGAGTGATGGGCAATAACAGCCGCGTAGAAAGTGCCAGCTTGTCCAGCATCGGCTTGGCCCAGTTGCGCGCCACCGGGTCGTACATCTGTGTCGTGCTGGCGTTGGTCAGTTCCACGACTTTGCGACCACTGAGCCAAAAATGAAACAGGTCGGGCATCATAATCAGCGTTTCAGCGGCTTCGAGGATCGGCGAACGGTTCCGCTGCAAGGCCAGTAACTGAAACAGCGTATTCAGCCTCATGAATTGGATACCCGTGGCGTGGAAGATCTCCTCGCGACTGACGCGGGCAAAGGCGTAGTCGAAGATACCCTCCGTGTGCGGATCGCGGTAATGACGGGGATTGCCAAGCAGGACATCCCCTCTGCCCAAGAGCGCGAAATCCACGCCCCAGGTATCTACACCGACACTATCCAGTTGGCCCGCTTGCTCTCGTGCCAGCCGCAAACCGGCTTTGATTTCCTCGAACAAACGTAAGGCGTCCCAATACATGCCATCGGGCAACCGTACAGGTCCATTAGGAAATCTATGGGCCACCTGCGTGTGCAAACGCTGCCCATCCCATTCTCCCAGCACGGCCCGGCCACTTTCTGCCCCCAGATCAAAAGCCAGCATTCTTCCCGCCATGTTCCTGACTCCTTGCAGGCACCAGCACGAGACTGACTGATAGCAGATTATCAGTAACCTTTTCTGCTTCCAGTGCCGACCTCTTGAGCCGTTCGTCGCGGCGCGAGGACCATTTCCCGATGTGCCCTCATTTGGTTATTCTGATGTACGGTTATCCTCTTTTCATAGGGAGGCCATCGCCTTTCAGTGTCCGGAAACCTCTTCGGTGCCAAGCTCGGAAGTACGCTAATCCCCGAGTCATGGCCGTGATAGAGCATCTGAATCAGGTGGCTCCGAACCAACGGTGAGGCTGCCGCATTGGGAATCCGGCTATAAAGGCTTCAGGCAATGAGATCCACTAACTACTGAGCCAAGAATGAAATTGCTCTTGACTGCAGAAGCGGTGCCGATATGAAGCGGAGTCATGTTGCACGGGGATGCTTTGTCCGTAACAGCTGGGGCCAGTCTGCAAAGAGCGGAGAGTCGGCAAGACTTGCCGTCACTGCCGGTGTTGTCATGGACGCCGGAGCAGGCGCAGGCCTGGTTCTGCCAAGAAGCGTTGACGACGCCGCCGGCCGATCTGGCCGAGCCACTGACGCTTTCGTGGTTCCTGGCGCTGGAATACCATCGGCACCATCGGCAAGGGCGTTGGCTTATGCAGGCGTTGGAGTTCACTCAACATCGGGGCGAGACCGTAATTGCCGTGGGTTGTGGCTTAGGTAC
>JANWVZ010000096.1 GCA_025056555.1 Gemmatales bacterium
AGGATTGGTGCACATTTCCGAACTCTCGCCCCAGCGCGTTCGCCGAGTGGAAGATGCCGTGCAAGTCGGTCAGCAAGTTCGTGCCCAAGTGATCAAGGTAGATCGTGCGGCCAGGAAACTGTCCCTATCCATCAAGGCCGTGCGTGCAGCCGAGGAGGAAGAATTCGCGCCGGTTCCGTCTCAGCGTTCGGGGGCACCGCCACGGCGCCGACCGCTGAAAGGCGGCTTGGATTAAATGCCGTGGCCATCGCGCTCGTTGTACATAGAGCCAGCGTAAGGCATGGATTTGAGAGGTGACAATTTAGCTTTACGGCACGTCGTTGGGTGAGCGACGGGCTTCACTCTCCACATGCACCGCCTTGGCGATTATCCGTGTATTATTCTCGTTGGGAACCCTGACCTGCCTTAGACTTGCAATTAGCCTGGGACCTTTACGCTTGAAGAGCGCCGGCGACACCGCCAGGCCATGGCAGAGGAACATTCGCAGTTTTGCGGACACGCTCTGACGCCCTATGTTTGACCTTGGCCAGCCGAATTTCGAGGTGACCGTTCAAGTGTCTGGCGTAGAACAACAATCGCTTTATGGAAATGATTTGCCGTACAGGCGAGGGACGTCTGTTGCATCTTTGGAGACGATGCCGCTGCCAAACATGACATGTTTGAAATTTCTCACGCATGCGATGGGGCCAGTGCACCCTGTTAGCACCTGGTAAGTTCTCTGACTGGTTGCCACAAAAGCCGGCGGTATTGAACTACAGGAACTCCAACGCCCGGGGAACCAGGAGGTGCTTTACAAGCTTTCCCGAAGTAGAAGGCAAACTGACCATCTCAAGACCACAACTTCACGCAATTGGCCGAGGTGGTATTCTGGCAGCAATGGCCCTTGGGGCGCGGTTCACATTGAACTTATCAGGCCTTCATAAATAGCTCATTGCGTTGCGGGCGGCGGAAGTATACAATTCGTTGCATATAAAGTGGCTATAAAAAGCCATGAAACATAGAGAGCATCTGCCTCCATCCCTGGAATCAAGTGTCCTGGTGTTGAATCGTCTCTACCTGGCGATTCACGTGGTGTCAGCCTACCGCGCGTTTTGCTTGTTGTCAAAGAACGTGGCTGAGGTAGTGGATCTCGAAGACGGGCAGTTCGTCAGTTACGACTTCCAAAGCTGGCAGGAAGTAAGCGAATATCGTGCTCGGCATTTTCGTCAATTGCCAGATGGCGACTGGGTACGTACCGTGAGGCATCCGATCCAGGTGCCGCGTATTATTCGTTTGCTGCATTATGACCGCGTGCCCCGCACGGCGATCAAATTCAATCGGCGGAACATTTTTGCCCGCGATAATAATACCTGTCAATACTGCGGTCGGCGTTTTCCCACGAGCGAACTGAGCTTGGATCACGTTATTCCGCGGAGTCGAGGTGGACAAAGTACCTGGGAAAACGTCGTTTGTGCTTGTCTGGAATGTAACATTCGTAAAGGGGGTCGCACTCCAAAAGAAGCAGGGATGACCCTGATCCGTAAGCCCGAAAAGCCAAAACGGAGTCCCGTATTGGCGCAAAAATTGACTCAGGCCAAATACGAATCCTGGAAAGCGTTCTTGAGTGAAGCGTATTGGTCGGTAGAATTGAAATGAGGCTTCGGAGCGGTTATGTTCATCATGCCCGAGTGGCTGCGCTGGTCTTTGGAATGGTCGGTGATCGGATTGCCCTTGGGCGTGTATCTTACGGTGCTGGGCAGCTGGCAGTATCAGCTGAAGCATCCTATTCTGGTCAGTGGAAGCCGTGATTTACTGGGTCTGTGGCTCGGCTTGTCGGGTTTCTTTTTCTTAGGGCCGCCAACTTGGTTCCTGCATCGTTTGCGTTGGCTTGGCGACGGTTGGTACTGGACGGGGTATGTCATGTATCTGCTGTTACTGATACTCCTTGGGCGTTGGTTACTGCGGCGGCGCCGAGCTGCTACCATTATCTACGCTATTTCTTCTGAAGACGCAGAAGCAGCGTTGCGCGAAACGATCAACCACTTGGCGCAGCCGAATCAGGTAGTGCCAGGCCGCATTTACTGGCCCGAACACGATGCGCTACTGGACATTCGCATGTCGCCCCTGCTGCATAGCGTAACGCTGCACTGGTTACGTGCGGAACCAACTTGGCGGCAACTCTTCGAGGACACACTGCGGCTCACGCTGACTGAAAAAGAGGCTCAGCGTTTACTCACGCTGCTGTGGATGTTGCTGGGAGCGGTCTTGCTCGGATTGGGCGTGTTCCACTTGGTAGTGTGGAGTCTAGTCTCATGGTTACGAGCGTGAGGGCGCTGGAGATGCCAGGACTTTCTCCGTTGCAGTTCGTTCGCCACGAGGCTCGAGCTCGATGCCCAGTTCCTCAATCTTTCGGTACAGCGAGCTCAGCGCCACGCCGAGCCGACGTGCCGCTTCCTTTTTGTCGGGGGTTTCGCGAAGAATGCGTTTAATGTGCTGCCGTTCAAAATGGGCCACTGCTTCGCGTAAATCGTCCGTCAGGCACACTTCGGGATCGGGCGCCAAGCCCGGTGGCAGATCTTTTGCAGTGATCAGGGGCCCTTCCCCCAGAATAACTGCCCGCTGAATAACGTTTTCCAACTCGCGGACATTTCCTTTCCACGGGGCCCCCATAAGGACTTTCATCGCCTCATGGTCCACGCCGACAAAATGCTTCTTGAGTTCACGGCTATGGCGGGCCACGAAAAACTCAACAAGAGCGGGAATATCCTCGCGGCGTTCCCGCAGTGGAGGTAAGCGAATGGTAACGATGTTGAGGCGATAATACAGGTCTTCACGGAACCTTCCTTGCTCGACCAGCTGGGCCAGATCTTTGTTAGTCGCGGCTAGAATTCGCGCCTGGACCCGTACCGGCTCATTAGCGCCGACAGGCAAGATTTCTTTTTGCTCGATGGCCCGCAGCAACTTGGCCTGGAGAGCCAGCGGCATCTCGGCAATTTCATCGAAAAAGAGGGTGCCTCGCCCCGCTCGCACGAATAAACCTTCCTGGTCGCGGTCAGCGCCGGTGTAGGCACCCCGCTTGTGGCCAAAGAGCTGGTTCTCCAGCAGGTCCTGCGGTATGGCAGCGCAGTTCACCGCCAAAAACCGTTCCTGGCGCTCCATACTGTGATAATGAATGGCGCGAGCGATTAATTCCTTGCCGGTGCCACTTTCACCCAGAATAAGTACCGTGGAACGTGTCGGAGCTACCTTGCTCACTAAAGCGAACACCTCCCGCATGGCCTGGCTATCACCGATGATCTGATCAAAGTCATACTGACGATGCAGTTCGCGCCGTAGCCATTGGTTTTCCAAGTGCAACTGCCGATAACGCATCAGATGTTGCAACTTGGCCAGCAGCTCCTCAAAACGTACTGGTTTGGTCAGATAATCATGGGCGCCGCGCTTAAAGGCCTCCACAGCACTATCCAAGCTTCCGTATGCCGTGAGGACCAGGACAAAGGTATCCGGGCTGATTTGGAGAATTTTTTCTAATAACCGAACACCGTCCTCGTCAGGGAGTTGCAGGTCGCAAAAGGTAATGTCGAAATGCTCCCGCTTCACCAGTTCCAGTGCCTCTTGCGCACTGGCCGCCGTGCTGACGCAAAAACCCTCCTGGCTTAGAAACTCTGCGAGGGTGTCGCGCAGGACGGCTTCATCATCCACAATAAGTATGCGGGCAGTTGTCGGGTTGATGGGCGCGTGAAGTGAGTTCGTGAATTTCAGGCTCATGGCTTGTGTCCAATGGCATTAGCACCTCAGATCGACCACAGGATGAATCACCACTAAGACACGCTGCTAATGGAAGGTGAATACAAAACTCGGTTCGGCCCGGCTCGGAACGAAAGCTGACGCGTCCCTGGTGTTCCTGAACTAACCGTTGGGTAACGAATAATCCCAGTCCAGTACCGTGGGGCTTGGTAGTAAAGTAAGGTTGGAAAAGTTTGTGCTGATCTTCCGGACGGATGCCCGGTCCGTTGTCGCAAACACGCAACCGCAACTCCCCATCTTCCCGACCTGCCCGAATGACGATATGTCCGCCCAGCGACGTGGCGTCAATCGCATTGAGCACCAGGTTGAGCACTGCCTGTACCAGCTGGTCCTGCACAACATAAATCGTCGGCAAGTTTGGCGCTACTTCCGTCGTGATAGTTTTGCCGCGGGTCCGCTTGTAATACTTGGCAATATTCAGGGCCTGCTGAATAATGGTTTCGACCCGAGTCCAAACTCGTTCACGACTGGCCGGGCGACTGAAGTCTATCAATTCGCGGAGAATCGCTTGGATACGTTGTAGCTGTTCGTTGACTAAAGCCAATTTTTCTTGAACGCCAGCGTCCTGAACCCGCCGTTGCAGCAACTGCACAAGCGAACTGATACAGGCCAGGGGATTACCTACTTCATGGGCGATGCCGGCAGCTAGCAAGCCGAACGCGGCCATTTTCTCCTGATGTAGCAGGCTGGCTTGGGCCTCTTGTAACTGACGCGTCCGCTCCTGAACGCGGGCTTCCAGGTTGGCCCGCTCCTTTTCCAATTCGAGGTTCAGGCGCTGCAGGCGTGCTCCCGTTTCCTTCAGCCAGGATGCTAAGGCATCGGCTGCCCAGGCCACCCAGCCCATCAATACCAAACCTAATAGCAGCTCTCCTGCCGCTACTTCCTGCCACGAGCGCAGTAAATACAGTCCACCAAAGCTGACACTATGCAAACCAAACGTCACATAAGTTACCAAGGGTTGGTATCTTAGCGCACAGATAATCAGGGACAGGAGATAGTAATAGCGAAATGGGCTATGCAGGCCGGAGTCAAAGTAACATAGTAATCCGATGAAAATCGCTTCCAACAGTGAGATCACCAGCGGATAGCGTTGCATCAGCTTCCAGCCGCGCATCGTTGTCCAGGTATCCCAAAGCGCGTAGCCCAATCCCAGTAACAGGATACCATTGAGCATGGCGCGGTGTTCACCGTTGGGCGCCAGATTCACCCAAAGCAAGCCGAGTACCACGCCGAACCAGCGAATTTTCAGGACAATTGTTTCTGAGCCCATCTCCGCATTAGACACGATGGCAGCTGTATTCTGATCTCCCTCGCGCTTTAGGTCATGATGAATGGCTTCTTCACCAGTCCCCGCCTGACCTGTGCCCAGCATAGCCTCCGTATTCCCAGGCACTCCTTGCCATTCTCCCACGTTTCCTTGGTTCCCCACGCATATTCCCCCGATGCTATTCAGCTATCAAAACTAAAAAATCCCTGCCATGAGGCGTGCCCCTGAGTTATTGTACGACTTATCCTGCATATCTGCGGCATTCGCTCGCATGTCGTGTTCAGAACTATTACTTTGCGGTCTGCGAGACCGGAGTTGCGACAAAGCTGTGCATGCAATCCGGAGCCATTTTCATTACGAAACTTCAGATTCCTTTGGCCAGTCGCTGGCTGATCGGGCATAGTTGTTCGTCGCTAAGCCGCACCTACACGGCATTCCATAGATTGAACCGTGATAGCGCTGAAATGCGCTATTCCTCATTCAACAGATGCAGCAGCCTGAGGAGAAGTAAATGGCATGGCCAAAGTCTTGCTCGGAGTCACTGGTTCGGTAGCAGCAATTCGCACCCCCTTGCTGTATGAAAGCTTAGCGCAGGGCGGTCACGACGTCCGTGTGGTGCTCACGGAGTCAGCTGAGTATTTCTTCGACGCCCGCGCATTGGCCACAGAAGCCGTCTTTCGGGACGCTGACGAATGGCCACGTCGCCGTCATGGCGAACGGTATCAGCGCGACGATCCGGTGTTACATATCGAACTGCGTCGTTGGGCCGACCTGCTTCTCGTTGCCCCGCTGGATGCCCACACCCTGGCGAAGTTTGCCCTGGGCTTGTGTGATAACTTGCTCAGTTGCATCTACCGTGCCTGGGAGCGCGACCGGCCAATCGTACTGGCCCCTGCGATGAACACGACCATGTGGGATCATCCCGCGACGGCGAGGCACTTGCGGCAGCTTTTTATCGATCACTCAACCTTTCTCAGCGAGCCTTTATCCATGCCGGCGGAAGCTTCTGCCTTATGTGAGTTAGTCAATCAACATTGTCCCAAACTGCGGGTGCTGACGCCTGTGGTGAAGCGTCTGGCATGTGGCGACGAAGGTATGGGTGCGATGGTGGAAGTGAACACGATCGTCGCGGCAGTTGAGGCCGCTTTGGCAAGTTAACAAGGCGGCAGTAACGGGTGAGCCAGATGCGTTATCACCAATATCTAAGCTACCACACCATCACGTTCCTCTTCCGCCGACACTTCGTGTTTGGAGGAAGACAATCCCTTTTAACTGAAACATCACCCTGCATGGTTACTGTGCGAGTTGAAATAAAACTAAGGCTGCGGCGTTATGAAGGAAGTGTATCAGCATGGGCAAAGCCAATCCGCCGCTGGCCAATCGCAGATATCCTAGAACGAGCCCCACAAGGAATAAATATGGCAAGTATAACGGTTGACCCACGTGCGCTATGGCGAAAAAGAGGCTGGCGAGAAAGACGGACAAATGTTTGGCCAATTCTTCGCCAGCACTACGAAAGGCGTCACAAAAAGCTCCCAACATCAGGAAACGAAACAGCAATTCCTCAAAAATCGCTGGCTGTATGGTAACCAGAACCCAGAACCACGGCACATTCACCAGTTGTTCCATCAATCGAATTTCAAAATCGTTTTCTGCTGCCAGTTGCCGGACGACCATCGAATAGACGACATTGATGACCAATAAGACGGGAAGGATGAAGAATGGCCCAAGGAACCAGGCGAGCAGACGGTAAGCGGGCTTCGGCTGGGGCAAGGGGCGCAGAGAGCCGACCACAGCCCACGTCACCAACACGATTAGAGAGCTGCCAATAGCGGCCATCGTGAGTTGTTGCACAGCTAACTCCGCCAGACGACGGAAGTCTTGTCTCACGAAAGATCCAGGCCGAAGGTCGAGCCCGAGCGCTTGCAAACGGAAGAAGAACCACATGGCGGAACCGACGATCACTGCCAACACCAAAACATAACCAATTGCAACCTTGATAAGAGGCCCCCAAGTGCCTCGCCCCGGCGTCAGCTCCGTCATGGTTTTGACGGGAACCACCTCCGGAACGCTTCTAATCCCAACACCACACCATCGGCAATAGCCATCGTAGGGATGCACCACTTGCCCACAATGCCAACAAACATCAACCCCGCTGGCGGTGTTTTCAGCAGTCCACCCTGCGGCTGGCCAAGCCGTCGGCAAAGAAGGGATGGGCCAGACCGGTTGAACTTCGGGGATGTCTCGCGGCTTTTGCTCAATGGGCTCAACTTCTGGAACCTTGAACCACCAATCCGAAGAATTGGTCACAGCAGGTCGCTGTGGGGGAATCTCATCTGCGCGTCCAAAGGGATGGGACATCGTGACCGTACTCGTGAAAAGAGGCTTCCGCGCATAAGGCTTTCTCCATTATACCGACTTTCTTTTGGAACTGGAAATGACCGCGATTAGTTTACCTCCTCAGAATGACAAGTGTTCAGAACTGGAAAGAATTAAAAAATTCGCTAAGCTTTTAAAGGTGGAACGAAGAGGCCGGAACTCGGATCGGGACAATTCATGGGCTTATTCGGGCAACACAGAAAGTCAGACACATGACGACTAACTAGCCCACAACCTGCTTGCGGAGGGATGAACTGATCTGACCAAGCGAGGTGAACGCTTGGGATGACTGGATACCCTCGTGTGCACAGCTTCGTGTGCGCATTGTATTTTCGTATTCTCTTTATCCGCAAACCGAGAGGCCGGCCATGCGCGTCCAACTGGTTATCAGCGAGGGCAAGTACCAGGGTACCGTCGTCGAAATCAAGCGCGACTTGTTTCTCATAGGAAATGACCCTGCCTGTCAATTGCGGATTAACGCCCCCGGTATCTCCCGACAACATTGCGCTGTGGTCACGCGCACCAATAAGGTGTTTGTGCGCAATCTCGGTTCTGGAGAAGCCATCGTAAAAGTTAATGACCAACTAGTAGGGGCTGGGGAGGAAATGCCGCTTCATGCCAATGATAGCCTGACCGTGGGTCCCGCCAAGTTCAAGGTCGTTTTCAAGGAAAAGCAATTACACCAGCGCGACGCCGAAGAATGGGCTTTGAAAGCCCTGGATCAGGCATTTCAACACAGCGAACACGACGCGGATGAGGGCGACCCGCTCACTCGCGCACTGGAATCGCGTCCCTCTTCAGCAGCCGACGCCGCCGCCCAGTTATTAGCCCAGTTCGCCCTGCAACGGGGTGTCGTCCGCGGTCGGCTCCGCATCGGAGAAGAACATGGCGTGACCACAATTCGTTTCAATGATATTCACCTAGTCGAAGAAGCGGAAATCCAGTCCATCAAGAAAGAACTGCTCCAAGCCATCCAAAGGCCCCGCATGCGCGTCCTGCTTGACTTCAAGAACGTTAAGCGCATGTCCAGTGCCGCGGCTGAAATGATTCGTGAGGTCTATCACCTGGTAACGGGTAATCGGGGTCAACTGGCCCTATGCCGTATCCGTCCAGAGTTGTTGTCCGGGTTAGAAGAAGCCGGTTTGCTCAAACTTATCCGGCATTTTCGCGATAAGAATGCTGCGGTTCAGTTGACCGAGTGGTAATCGGCCATGCTCCTGGCCGTCACTGCGGACCTGCATTATCCGAAGGCGAGTAACTATGTCCTTACCCAGTTAGCGCAAGCTATCGAGCGGCATCGCCCTGACGTGTTGGTGTTGGCAGGGGATTTAGGTGATTGCTCAGCATATAGCGCGGCCAGCTTGGCTTTCTTCCGTTCGCTGAATTGTCCTCGTTTGGTGCTGCCCGGCAATCATGACCTCTATCCATACAATCAGAATCTGCTTCGCACTAAGGCAGAAGCTCTTCCTGGGTTCCCGACTGCCGCAAATGAACTGACCAGCGCTCAGCTGTGGCAAGGTGGATTACGCCGACAGTTCGAAGCGCAGGGTGCTATCTGGTTAGAAGAGGCGGCTTTTATCAGCCCACCGGTAGCCATTGTCGGTACGATCGCCTGGTACGATTACTCTGCCGCCGACCCGCAACTAGGCTACGGCCCCGAAGTTTACGCCCGAGAAAAGCGTTTCTTCTCTACCGACGATCGCATCAACTGGCCTTGGTCCGACCTGGAATTCGCCGACATGGTGAGCCGTCAGTTCTTAGTCCGTCTCGATGCCGTCGCGGCACGGCCCGAAGTGGCCCATATCATCGTTGTTACCCATGTACCCATCCTGGAAGAACAACTATTACGGCGACCGGGCGACAGGTACTGGGGCTTTTCCAATGCTTATTTCGGTAATCTGACATTGGGCCGACAGGTGCTACGCCGCCCCAAGGTGTGTCTAGTGGTGAGCGGACATACGCACATAGGTCGGCGCGTTAGTTTGCTGGCCCCGAATGGCCGAGTGGTCCAGGCAGCCGTCGTCGGTCGACGCCAACGTCAGCCCACATTTCTGCTTTTTCGCATTCCACCCCTAGCCTTGCCGCACTTGCCAGTTCAGTGCGTCGGGGGCGACGATCCTTGCGGTGGAATCTCGCGGCCGTGAGGGTCTCGTGTCGGCCCTAATTCGCGGGCGATTTCCTCTTGCAAGTCGGGCGTAACATAATGCTCCATGCGCTCAGCAACCTCGTGCAGATGATCCAAGGGCAAGGAAAAATGCCGCTGCAACCAGGTTTCCCACAACCGATGCGAGCGTACCACCAGCCGAGCACGTCGCCGGCCAAGTTCGGTCAACCTCCATTCGCCTCGTTCACGTGACACCTGCCCCTGCCAACGCAAGTAAAACAAGACCGCCACAGACCATAAGCCGACCAGACGGCGTAATCCCACAGAACGGACTGTGGCCCGCTCCAAACGTCCTTGAGCCGCTGCTTCCTCCACACGGAAGAACAATGCTAAGACGTCCTCACATAGGATGCGCCAACGTAGCTGCCCTCGTCGAATCAGTTGCGCGATAAGTCCCTGACGTGGCGATGTCAAGACCGCTATGGCAAATAAGACCCCCAAGGCAGCACTAATGCTGCCAGCGGTATTCCAGTTATACCGTACGGCCCACCAGCATCCTAAGACCGAGCCAACCACCGCAATAGCGACGCTGCCTGTTACCATAGCCCACAGCTGCCGCACGAGCAGCCAGGCTGTTGCCGCGGGGACTACGAGTAAGGCTAGTACCAGGATCGAGCCCACCTCCCGAAACACCGCCACACACACCAGAGCCACCAATCCAAGCAATCCCTGGAGTAACTTACTCGCGGGAAAACCTATCGTTTGTGCCCACTCAGCGTCAAAGGCCATCAACTGTAACTCTTTCCAAAAAAGAACCACCCCTGCGAGAACCAGCACGTTAACAGGTAACAAGGTTTCCCAGACGCTCAGGGGGACAGACCAGCCCCAGATCCCGATTTGCACTTGTTGTAACGCCGATAACTCTAATTGGCCGTATAAAACACATCCCGGGTCGAGATCAGCATGCCAAACCCGCGCGGCATAAGTCATCAGAATGACGCCCAGGGCAAATAAGGTCGTAAACGCTACTCCGAGACTTGTGTCCTCGGCCAATCGTCCCATAGCACCTAACCAGTTTGCAGCCCATGTTACGAACAATCCAGAAAACGCTGCTCCAAGCAACACGGGCCAGCCACTGAGTTGTTCCGTCAGCAAAAAACCAACGGCGACACCAGGTAAGACCGCATGACTGATGGCATCCGCCAACAGACTCATCCGTCGAAGCACTAAATAGTTCCCTAGTAGTGCACAAGGTACCGCACAGCTTGTTGCCACCAGTATGAGTGAAACCAGCATTTCACTCATGCGTGCTCCTCACACTTACCTCCAGGCTCCTTGTCTGGCTGGATGGAATCGGACTGCGTCCACCGACCTGTACGCACTCGCCGCGCCCAGAGCACCAGAAGCCCGCGCTGAGGCGAGCATAGTAAAGAAGTAATCAGGAACAGTGCTCCGGTTAGAACGATTGTCGGGCCGGCAGGCAAAAACGGCACGCAGGCACTCGTCAGCGTACCCAGGACTCCCATGAGGCCTCCAACTGCTCCGGCTAGAGCGACCATCAGGGACAATCGGTTCGTCCACAGGCGAGCTACCGCAGCAGGCATGATTAACAGTGCCGACACCATCACCACACCGACAACGGGTAAACCAATCACTACCACCAAAACTACCAGGCCCAGCAATAAGAAGTCCAGCCCGCCTATCGGCCAACCCTGGGCTTTGGCAAATTCGGCATCGAAGGCTACCAGCTGCAGCTCTTTGTACCAGGCAAACACCGCGATGGCACACAGTCCTGCCACCCCCGTCAGCCAGTACAGGTCGCGCTGCAACATCCCTGCGGGTTTGCCGAACAAGTAGGATTCCAATCCAGCTTGTCCAGCGCCGGGCGCGTCTTGCACTTGACCAAGCAAGGCCATTCCCAGGCCAAAGAACACGCTTAGTACGACTCCTAGGCGAACGTCAGGACGCAGCCGCGTATATCGCCCCAGTAACCATAATGTTCCTCCAGCCAAAGCACAGCCCAAACTTGCTCCGAACAGAAGTGCCTCCAGGTTCTTGCCTCCCGCCCAGAGGAACGCCAAGACCAAGCCCGGTAACGTCGCGTGCGCCAAAACATCTCCCAAAAGCGCCTGCCGACGCAGCACGGCAAAGACGCCCACCAAGCCGGCTGCTGTCCCTAATAAGCTCGTTCCCAGCAAGACCAAATGCGTGTGTGTCATTTTCTTGGCTTATGCAATTCCCCTCGGCCTCTGATAAAGCATACACCGATAACGACTCCGCTATACTGGCTAGCCATAGCGATAAGGCAAGACCAAGAACAAACTGGAGACACCCCCAACGCACGCGGAAAGACGCAAGGGGATCAACACGGCATCGGACACCGCAGACCACAGAACATAAGCTGCTGAGAAGAACCGTCAGATGAACTGCGGGCACGTGGCAAAGTGAAACCACTCTGGTATTAACACTCCAGTGCCAGTTCCCCTCTGCCGCCGCGACGTTTGCGATGCCAGCAGGTGACGCGAGGGACGCGGTCTGGAGGTTACGCCGCTGCTGATAGCGAAATCACCAGCTTCTGCCACCACCCAGAACACATCGGCAAAGACCGCCGACTGGTTATGCCGCTGATCGTAGTGAAGCGTCTGACTCTGAAATGCAGTCTCGCAACCACTGCCAGGACATTATTGAAGGTCACGCCGCTGATGATAGTAAGCCACGTCGCTCAGGTGTCGAGTTCCCCCACCTCGGCGCGCTGTCATCAGAATGCCTGACAGTCCTTCGGGAGCACTTGAGCACTCACGATGTGCAGTCCTCAGCTTGTATCTGGCCCCGAACGGAACTTGGCACCCGAAGGCCGCACCGAATCAATGGCGTCGGCCTGGAGTTCATTCGGCGTCCCGGCTGGAGATTGGGTCTGCCCAGGAAAGGAACCTGAGAATAATCGGTCAACGCTCGCCTCGGACACCCCCTGGCAAAATTGCATTTTCGGCATTTTTATCAGCGGGCGGTTTTGCCTGGGATAATCGCACTCATCTGGATAAGAGAAAATGTCGCAAATCCTTTCTGGACAATAACTTGCGTATTTTTCTCCGACCCAGGCGAACGCGCGGGCGCGCCTCGGCAAATCGTGGGGCAAATTCAAGATTTTAGCGGTTCCGGAATACCCCTTTGCCCTTGCGATATTTCAGACCTTATTTGGAATATTATCATCTTAGTCACCTATTGCGGCGCCCAGATTATTAAGGATATTTACTATCGTTTAAGAAATATAATCATCATAATCATGTTCGCGAACCGCGATTTATTTGCTCGTTGTGCCGTTTCCAGGATAACGCAACTCCAACGGTCCCGTCGCTAAGCTGCGCATGCCCCGCGAGTTCTGCCGTCGCCTCTGCTGCACGAAAAAGGTGTGAGATTATTTGTAAGCCGCTATGGTG
>JANWVZ010000097.1 GCA_025056555.1 Gemmatales bacterium
TCGGAGCGACATCCTCAACAACGGGCAGAATCCAATCCACGAAGAGCAAATTAGCTTCTTGGATAGGGCACCGAGGGTCCTGGAAACAATAAATGGCCTCAGCCAGCATGGCAGCTCGTACACGCAATTGCAGATGCTCCATTTGCGGATTCCTCCTTTCTTGCACGTACACCTGGCGTTCGCCAAGCGGACGTTCTGGGTTTGGGTAGTTTCCCGAAAAGCTACCCGTGGGATTTCCGATTCTGGCAACGGTAGTCATGGGTACCTCCGCAGATTCAGGGGTAGAGTAATGTAGCGTAAGTCTAACTCAACCAGCGTCAAAAATGGATTCGCAGCCCAATTTCACTTGAGGGCCGGTGCGATACGTTTATCGGCTAGGCGTGCCTGAGAGTGCTGGCGTCCATCCAAGCCATCCCATCCGGGCTGTTTTGTGGAATAATGTGTCCCAGTAGTAAACGCACCTGGGCGGCAGATTGTGACAGTTGCAACCTGGAATTTTCGGGATACTCAAAAAAAGTGGAAAATATCCGGGGCCTGCTTCAGAAGAAACTCAAGCGTCTAGGAAGCCGACGCTTCTTGGAAACGCGGTATCAACTTTACGGCCAATGACCCCGACGGGATTCGAACCCGTGTTACGGCCTTGAAAGGGCCGTGTCCTAGGCCTCTAGACGACGGGGCCATTTCGTCATTGTGCGCAGTTTGCCCCGACCAGCGGATTGAAGTAATATTTCGCTCCACGGCCGGCAAAGTAGGGTAGACTGTCGCCGAGCTCCCGAATGAATTCTTAGAAGGCAAGCACAATGGACCAGTGCTCAGCACCCGATTGCGTCGTTGTATTGTAGCGCTGTCCGTGGTGGCGTCAATCCTGGGTCGTGGTCGGGGTTTCGCTGGCCTTTCGAAACGGCCTCACTATCCACTAGGACGCTGGCGGTGTATGTAGACCTTCGAGCGTTGCCGACCCGGTTGTGCCGCAGTCGGGGAAGGCAAATTCCAGGCAAGGCACATTCTCTCCGGGATTGGCCAGGACGGCTATCAGTACTTGTGCAAGGATGCAGGGGAATTGAAGTCGTATCTGGCTGGATTTCCGCCACAGTACTACCTGCCATGGAAACATGAAAAGATAGTTCGCTCAGCTGGAAGCTTGGCAAGGTCTTTCATCACAACCGCTCCAGAAGCAGCCCATATTGACGTAGATCGCTCAGGAGCAGGTCAGGCTGGTGGGCTGCGAGCTGTTCCAACGTGTGCGTGCCGGTAGCAACAGCCAGCACCCGTGCCCCGATATGTCGGGCACATTCAATGTCCAAGGGCGTATCGCCGATAACCCAGATGCGTTCTGGCGCGCAAGAACCGTTGAGGAAACATTGGGCAGCCGCCAGGGCGTCGCGGGCGACGCTGTTGCGATCAAAGTGGACATCGCCGAAACCTCCGAATGGAAAACGCTCAGCTAAACCGAAATACCCTAACTTAGTTTGCGCCCCGCGCCGCAGGTTGCCGGTCAGTAGTCCGACGGCTACGTGATCCAGGCGTTCTAAGGCCTGGAGCAGTTCCAGGACGCCCGGTAACACTCGACCCGTCATACGCTGCAAGCATTCGGGCAACAACTGCAGATAGGTTTCCACCAGGCGGTGAAAGTTATCGGAAGTAAATTCGATTTTGTGGGCGTGGAGCAGGTCGCGCATGATGGCCCGGTCGGTTCGGCCACTAAATGGCACTTCGACCGGGGTCGGAGCGACGCCAAAGGCTTCCTGCACAGCCGTCATCATGGCCAGCTTCCCGGCTCCGCCGCTCCGCAGCAGGGTTCCGTCTATGTCGAAAAAGACTACCGTTTTCATATCGCTGTATTGTACGGCAGTGGCCATTTGGAGCGCGATCTGATACTGACCGGCAACATACCCAAGGAATCCAGCCCAACTGTCTGCTTTTCGCCTGCGTATGCCGAACGCGATCTGATACAAACTGGCAGCGATCCGGCTGATTCGCCTCTGCCCTACCCTTCGAGCCGGGTAGAGAGGCAGTCACGGATACTTCATACATCGGAACTCAGGTGATGCTCTTGGGCTACAACACCAATGGTCTGAATCAGCTTCCCCTGGAAGATGCGCTGGTGGCGTTGGCGGACTTAGGTTACGCAAGTGTGGCGCTCACTTTAGACTATGGCTCGCTCGATCCGTTCTGCCGAGACACGTGGCGCCTTCAGGCACCGCGAATCGCCCGATTACTGCAGCGTCTGGGATTGCGTTGTGTCCTGGAAACAGGGAGCCGATTCCTGCTCGACCCGCGCGGCAAACATCAGCCCACGCTCCTGCACCCTCAAGCAGGCCAAAGGGAGCGGCGATGGGAATTCCTGATACGGGCCCTGGAGTTGGCCAGGTTATTGCGCGCTGATGTGGTCAGTTTCTGGTCCGGTGCGCCAGAAAGTAACGAGGACGAGGAGGTTTTGTGGTCACGGCTGATCACGGCGTGTCAAGCCTTGAGCGAGCGGGCTGCGCAGCTGGGAATACGCTTAGGTTTCGAGCCCGAACCGGGTATGTTCATTGACAGCATGGCGCGCTTTGCCCGGCTCTACCAGGCAATCAATCATAGCGCCTTCGGCCTGACGCTGGATATTGGTCATCTGGTGTGCCTGAGGGAACCGGTCGAAGGTACCATACGGCAGTGGCATCCCATCCTCTGGAATGTCCATCTGGAGGATACGCGGCCAGGAATCCATGAACACTTGCCTTTCGGGCAGGGGGAAGTGCCCGTGCCGTGCGTGCTACGTTGCTTAGCTGAAATCGGGTACCGCGGCGGGGTGCATGTGGAATTGAGCCGACATGCCAGCGACGGACTGGCTATGGCACGACAAGCCCGCGACTATCTTCGGCAATATTGGCCCCCAGCGGGCGTATAATGGCACGGTTTTGACAGCCAATAGACCTTCGAGGCCACTGGATAAGGGAACCAGAGGATGTTCAAGTATCGCCTGCTGACGCCCGGCCCAACGCCGGTGCCGGAAGATACGCTCTTAGAGCTGGCGCGACCCGTGTCGCACCATCGCACCGCGGAAGCGCGGCAGATACTGGCGGAGGTCGTAGAGGGATTGCGGTATGTCTTCGGAACGAGGCACGACGTGATCCCGCTGACCTGTTCGGGGACGGGGGCTATGGAGGCGGCGTTGATTCAGGCCGTGCCCCGCGGTGGCAAGGCACTCGCCTTGGTCGCCGGCAAGTTTGGTGAACGTTGGCTTCAGATTTGGCGCACTTTTGGCGTCGAAGCGGTCGCCGTTCAGGCGGCACCGGGTCAGGTCGTCACTCCCAGTATGCTCGAATCGGCATTACGGCAGCATCCTGATACCCAGGCGGTGTGCGTGGTGCACTGTGAAACCAGCACAGGGGTCAAGCACGACCTGCGGGCCATGGGGGAACTGGTGGCGCGTACCGATGCCGTCTTCCTTGTGGACGCGGTCAGTTCGGCGGGCGTTATGGAACTCCGCATGGACGACTGGCACATTGACTTCCTGGCCACGGGTTCGCAAAAAGCGCTGATGCTGCCGCCGGGCTTGGCATTTGTCGCCGTCAGTGAAAAAGGATGGCGAGCCGCTCACCGCCACCAGCCCCCGACATTTTACCTGGACCTGAAAAAAGCACGAGATAAGATTCGAGAACACGATACACCATTTACTCCCGCTCATACCCTGCTGCGTGCGCTACGCAAGAGCCTGGAAAAAATTCGCGCCGAAGGTATCGAAAACATCTGGATTCGTCATGCGCGCCTGGCCCAGGCGTGTCGTGCTGGGGTACAAACCATTGGGTTGGAACTGTTTGCCAGCGTTCCGGCCGAAGGACTCACCGCCGTGCGTGTTCCCGCCAATCTGGATGGTCAGGAGATACTTCGCCGACTCGAGAGGGATTATGGAGTTAAGCTGGCGGGGGGCCAGGACCAACTCAAAGGTAAGATTCTGCGAATCGCTCACATGGGTTATATAGATTTCTTCGATGTTCTGGCCAGCATAGCAGCCCTGGAACTGGTGCTGCAACAAATGGGTTTCGCAGTCGCTCTGGGAAGCGGTGTGGCTGCGGCCCAGCGCGCCTTTGCCGAGTTCCGTTCGGACTGAGCGCCAGCCCACTCGGCTTCCTGGTAGCCAGCCTATATGAAGAAGGCCACCCACCCCACCGGAATTTGAGGTGTCCAGTCCAGTACAATAAACCAGCGAGCCAGTGCCGATGATTGGGAAGCGGTCCCTTCGGAGGAAGAATATAGCGCTGCGGTGAAATATGTTTTGCTCAGCGAGCAAATGCCGAAGTTCTGGAGAACGAGCGGCTAAGCTGAGGATGGGTTGAGCCGCTTCATCTCAAGCCTCCTCGATCCTGCTTCAGGAACCAAGCAGGGTTCCCAGGCTTGTGGACTGTCGAGCGGAATTGAGAGATCAGCTTGTCAGTTCGCCGACTTTCAAGCGGATGTAACGGCGGAGGGTGACGCCCTGTTCCTGAGCTAACTGCCCGATCGTCTTGGAGTCGTCTTTGAAAAACTTTTGTTCGAGGAGCACGTTTTCACTGAGCCAGGTACGGAGCTTTCCTTCAGCAATCTTTTCCACGATCTGAGGTGGTTTGCCGGTCTGTTCGGCCTGCGTGCGGGCAATTTGCTTTTCGCGCTCCATAATCTCGGCAGGAACATCCTGACGGCTCAGAGCGACGGGTTGCATGGCGGTGATGTGCATGGCGATGTCTTTGAGCACTTCGGGATTCTTAGGGGTGCCTTCGACAAGAAGAATCGTGCCGACGCTGCCGTTGAAGTGCAGGTAGCCGCCTACCGTGCCCCCGCTGAGTCGTCCAAAGCGGGCGATGCGCATGTTCTCACGAATGATACCGATAGTTTCTTCCAGCCGCTCCCGAACCGTACGTCCCCCACCGTCTACAAAAGGCTGTTGCAAGAATTCCTCGACGGTTTCAGGCAATTGCGGCGTCAGTGCCACGTGTCGGGCCAAATCTTCAGCCAGCTGGATGAAGGGGTCGCTTTTGACGACGGGGGCGGTTTCACAGCGTACTTCAACAATGCCCGCAACACCCCGCTGCGGATCCAGGTAAATGCCAATACGACCTTCTGCGGTTTCACGCTCCGCCTTTTTGCTGCTGATCACCTTACTTTGTTCGCGAAGGATTTGAATCGCTTTCTCAAAATCCCCGCCGGCCTTTTCCAACGCCGCCTTGCAGTCCATCATGGGCGCGTTGGTCAGGCTTCGCAGTTTCATGACGTCTGCGGCTGAAATGGTGGCCATGTTCTGTCTCCCTCGGCCCGGTTTAGGAAGAGTTGCGCAAATGCGTGTGGTTCCGCCGGTTTTTCTTACGAATGTATCGCACTTCCTGGAATTGCCGAGCAATCACTTTCGGAAAAGTACTAGTCGGGTCGGCAAGGGCAAATCCTGGCTTCTGCCTCAGTTTTCCTACCCTCGGTCGGCTGCCAAAAAATATTTATCAGGCTGGTGGCGCTTCGGGAGCCGCTTCCACAGGCACGGGTTCGACGGAGATGGGTGTCGGCATCTCCGGAGCTTGTTCGCGCAGTTCCGGAGGCAGAGATGCTTTGCCTTCCAGTACAGCCTCGGCCAGCTTCCTGACAATCAACTCAATCGAGCGAATGCTGTCGTCGTTGCCTGGAATAGGCAAGTCCACCAGATCCGGATCGCCGTCGGTGTCAATCAACGCGATACTCACAATCCCCATCCTCCGGGCCTCGGCCACAGCCGTGTGTTCACGTACCGGATCCACGATCACCAAAGCATCGGGCAACCGCTCCATGGTGCGGATGCCCCGCAGGTTTCTCTCGATTTTCCGCTTTTCTCGCAACAGCGAGGAAATCATCTTCTTACTGTAGGTGAAGAGCTGGCCATTACGTTCCATTTCTTCCAACTCCTCCAACCGCTTGAGCCGGCTCCGAATGGTTTTGAAATTTGTCAAGGTGCCGCCCAACCAGCGCTCACTGACATAGGGCATTCCACAACGGATAGCTTCGCGTTCGATGATGTCGCGGGCTTGGCGTTTGGTGCCGACGAACAACACCGATTTACCTTCACTTGCTGTTTTTACCAGGAACCGATATGCCCGCAACAGCCCCCGCAGCGTTTCCCGCAAATCTATGATATGAATCAAGCCGCTGCGACCATAGATGTAAGGCTTCATCTTGGGGTTCCAGCGGCTGGCGCGATGGCCGAAATGCACCCCCGCATCAATCAGTTCCCGCACTTGGATAATCGGCACGCACTCCCCTCCTCGGCTTTTGCCTGTATGGGTTTACCTCTGAAGTCGTTCTTCGGGATGCCCCGAGACACCCCGCAAAGTCCTTAGGTAGTTTTCCGTTGACGCTACGCCGGCATGACTCCGACAAATTCACCGGCGCCCTATGGGTGGTCGAGAAAAATCCCGTTACCTGTGTGACTCGACGATGCTATGCCGACCCTCGGGCACACAGGTATCCAGCTTGAACATCAGTCCACAGTTCAATCCACCCGGCATTTGACCAAGCTGGCGGGAGATATTTCATCATATCGAGAATCCTTCTCTCGTCAAATGGAGTTTGGTTGAAGTATGAAGGTCTTTTGAACGCCTCTGGATTCGTTAGCAGAAGTTCGCGCAGGCTTCACCATCACCTCGCGTCACGCCTCGGCAACATGCCGTAACTTTGACCCCGATGGTATCAACGCTTCCGTGCATTATGCCTCGCACTATCGTGTGGCTTGCTGCCACGGCAATGATGCCACACTTTCGGTCAGCTTCTGAAGTCCTAGAGGGATAGGGCCAAGTCTTTTTATGTGTCAAAAGAATATGCTCGACTGCATAAATACTATGCAGTGTTGTTCAATAGACGTGGGGACGAACGCTGGGAAAATTACTCAAGTAACAGATAATCAGTCAGTTACAGAATTCTCCTGTGTCGTACTCCCGTTGGCACTGGTGACGCTAGATGCTTGGGACAGCGGTGTGCACACCTGGAACTGGCTGGTCATCGAAATGAAAGGGCGAAGCCATGAACCGAAGAGATTTCCTAACCGCCTCCGCATTAACTCTCGCAGCATCCGGTGCTGCCTCTGAGAGTCAAGCCCAAGGAAAGGAGCCGACCATGATTACACGCGAACAGATACGTACCCTGGCTCTGCAAGCCAAGGACGCGAAAAAACTTACTTGGCCACAGCTTGGCAAGAGAATCGGCCGTAGCCCGGTTTATACCGCAATGCTGGTATATGGCTACGGCCAAGCAACCGAGGAAGAAGCGGAGGGCCTGATTGCTGCTCTCGACTTACCTAAAGAGGCCAAGCAAGTCATGATGAAAGCGCCCATGCGAACTCCGGCGCAGCCTTGGCCACCAACTGATCCGTTCATTTATCGGTTTTACGAAGCTATTATGCTCTATGGGCCAGCAATCAAGGACGTGGCTCACGAAATCTTCGGCGATGGCATCATGAGTGCGATTGACATGACTGTGGACATCCAGAAGGGCGAAGATCCCACCGGCGCCCCGCGTATGGTCATTACTTTCAATGGGAAATGGCTGTATTACAAAAAGTACTAGACTTCGGATCTAACGACGGTCTGCCTCGGCCTTAGTCCCACTGCGCCAAACGCAGCTCTCCGATCGTCTTGGGGTGATGGTGTTTCAACATCCTCTGAAATATCTTAGTGCGGTTAGGGTATTCGCTCGTTTTCTCTTTTCTCCCTCAATCAATCCTGATGAGGAAACGAGCGATACATTGTCTGATCCCTATTCCAGCTACGCAGCCCCTAGGAGGCATGGTGTTGCCGGGGAAACGAACGTTATGGGGAAACGAGCGTTATATTGTCTTCTTATCCTGGCCCTGTTCTTTCATGAAGAACGTTACTTGGACGAACGGTGATACTCTCCTGGGGTGGCTCTGTACCAAGCTCGTGCTGGAACGGAAAACGGACGCCCAGCCAGTTCAGGGTTGCCAATCGGAAGCAGGTTCAGTATATTGCTTGCTTTCAAAAGGGTTGAAGTCGAGTAGTAAGAAACGAATAGGAACCGGAATGCGCTTCTGGCTCGTAGACGGCATAAGCAGATACGAACCGCACAAGTACTTGAAGGGATACAAGCGGCTCACACTGGGCGAAGAATACTTAGCCGAGCACTTCCCGACTTTTCCAGTTATGCCAGGTGTCCTGATGCTGGAAGCATTAGTACAAGCCGGGGCTTGGCTTATACGCGCGAGCGAGGACTTTGCCCACAGCGTAATTGTCCTTAGACAGGCAAAAGGCATAAAATACGGGAACTTTGTCGTGCCAGGGAATCGGCTGGACTTGCACGTCGAGGTAACTACAAACCCATGGCCTGCCAGTGGCGAAACCGTTTGGCTCAAAGCAACAGCACAGGTAAATGGACAGTTGACGGTGTCGGGTCGGCTGGGCCTGAGCCGCTATAATTTGGCCGATTCACGACCAGACGGATTGGAACTTGACAGCGAACTGCGAAAATTGTATCGGCAACAATGGCGACTCTTGCTCGGACCTACACCTTTGTCGCCTGGATAAGGTCCTGCAAGTGTGCTTGATGAGCCATGAACCGCCATGCGTAAACACGCTGATTTCGGGGTGTTTGTGTGGTGACCGGGTCGCCCCGATGCCGACGGCTCCTTGATGGAAACCTTGGAAACATGATGACCTGTCGCATGACGATGAGCGCAACGACGATTAGTCGCCGCGAGCGCCGCCTTTCAGGGTTTCAAAGAATCCTACGAGCGGCCAACTGTAATGCCGACTTTTCAGTCTCAGGAGGCAGATGAATTTTCGTGTCCAAAACAAGAAAGCCCATGAGCAAGAGGTGTGCCAAACATCGGTACAAACTCAGATAAGCGACAGGCAAAGGCTTGACTCAACTATCGAATCGTAACAAAAAATAAAAAAATAAGCGAAAGCTCTTGCGCTTTAGAGGAATAGCTGAATGCGCTTACAGGGGAAGATAGCGATAGTAACGGGAGGCAGTCGCGGCATAGGTCGGGCGATTGTGGAATTGTTCGCCGCGGAAGGTGCCCGTGTAGCCGTGGTTTATCGTGGTCAGCGGGACGCTGCCGAACAAGTCGTTCAGGGCATTCAGCAGCGAGGGGGACAAGCCAAAGCGTACCAGGTAGACGTCAGCGACTGGGCCGCAGTCAAAAATTGTGTCGAACAAGTCTTGACCGATTGGGGTCAAATTGACATCCTCGTCAACAACGCTGGAGTGATTCAAGACGGCTTATTTTTGCAAATGGAACCGGAAGCCTGGTATCGGGTAATGCAGACGAACCTGAACGGCACGTTCCACTTCTGCCGCGCGGTGGTGGAAACGATGTTTCGCCGTCGGCAAGGTCGGGTAATCAATATTTCGAGTGTGGCCGCGGAACGGGCGAATCGTGGCCAGACGAACTATGCCGCCAGCAAAGGAGCGATCAACGCATTCACGCGCGCCCTGGCCGTGGAATTGGCTAGTCGGAACATTACCGTCAACGCCATCGCGCCAGGGTTCATCGAAACGGACATGACGCAAGCGGTGCGGAACGTCGCGGGGGAGCAGATTCAAAAGGCGATCCCGATGCGGCGGCTGGGTAAGCCGGAGGATGTAGCCAAGGTCGCACTGTTCCTGGCCAGCGATGACAGTGGCTATATAACCGGACAGGTGATTACCGTGGATGGCGGTCTGAGCCTGGGCGGAATCTCCGCGTAACCCAGCGCTTGGCATTTCCCCAGGCTGTGCCAGGACCGCATCAGCAAAGGAGGTGTGGAATTATGCCGTCCAAGCAGGAGATTTACGAAAAAGTCGTTGCCACGTTAGTGGACTCGCTCAACGTGGAACCGGAGGAAATCCGCCCGGACGCGACGTTACAGGGCGATCTCGGTGCCGAATCCATTGATTTTCTCGACATCGTTTTCCGCCTGGAACGGGGTTTTGGCATTAAGATTCCACGCGGCGAATTGTTCCCAGAGTCCATCTTTCAGGGCGATCCGGAATACGTGCAGGACGGCAAGGTCACCGCTAAGGGAATCGAGTTATTGAGGCAGAAGTTACCGTTCGCGGATGTGGATTCCTTTGCCAAAGACCCCCAACTGAGCAGAATCAGTGAGCTGTTCACCGTCGAGATGATTTGCCGCTACCTGGAGCAACGCTTGCAGACAGAAGAAGCTGCCGCATCCTCGGTTCGATAAGCTGACCGAACCACGGGTCGTGCTGTCCCGCGGAGCGTGATAACCGCGAGCATTCGCCGGCCCAGCCCTAAGTCCCAGAAATATTTTTCTCTGGGCAAGCGATTCAGCAGGGCGCAAGGAAGGTATTCCATCGTGCGCTGGATTTGGATTGATTGCTTCGTGGAGTTTGAACCGGGCCGACGCGCCAAGGCCATCAAGAATCTGAGCCAGGCGGAAGATTGTTTTCGCGATCATTTGCCGGGCTATCCGATATTTCCTGTGTCGCTCCTGCTGGAAGGCTTGGCCCAAACTGGCGGTATTCTGGTCGGCGAAGTGGGAAATTTTCAACGGAACGTCGTCCTGGCGAAAATCAGCTCGGTTCAGGTGCATGCCGAGGCATATCCTGGCCAGCAGCTGGAATACGAGGTGGAACTGCTGGATTATCGCGAGGAAGGAGCCACCGTGCGGGGCATAGCCCGCACAGAAGCCCAAATCGTCGCCGAGGCGGAAATTATGTTCGCCCATGTTCGCCCCGATCAGATTGGACTCCATGAGAATTTCGTCTTTACCGGCGAGCTGAAGAAGCTACTGGGCTTTACCCGATGGCAGCAAGCGAGTAAGCAATAACCTGCGCCCAACAGGATTACGCGTATGGAACCGCGAGTAGTTATCACAGGTATTGGCTTGCTGACGCCTCTGGGATTGAAACACGAGGTGGTTTGGCAGAATCTCCAAGCGGGCAGGAGCGGAGTACGGCGTATTCAGGCGTTCGACCCGAGTGCGTTACCGACCCAGATCGCTGGAGAGATTACCGATTTCGATGCCAAAGATTTCGTGGACCGCAAGGATCGCAAAGCGTTGAAGGTAATGTCGCGGCCGATTCAGTTGGCCGTCTGCGCCACGAACGTGGCCTTACAGGACGCCACGCTCAACCCCGCTCAAGTGGACCCGACACGGCTGGGCGTCGTTTACGGCGCCGGCCTGATTGCCAGCGAATTGGAGGAACTCGGCCCGGCGGCTAAGCTGACAACCAATGGCCAGCCTTATTTCGTCGATCTGGAGAAGTGGGGCCGGGAAGGCTTGGCGGCCATGCCGCCGTTGTGGATGCTCAAGTATTTGCCGAACATGTTGGCGTGCCACGTCTCCATCTTGCATAACGCTCAGGGGCCGAATAACTCGATTACCCAGGGCGATGCTGCTTCGCTGCTGGCCCTGGGGGAAGCGTGGCGGATTCTGCGCCGAGGTTTAGCGGATGTCATGCTTACTGGCGGGGGCGATAGCCGACTCAATCCGCTGAGTATGTCGCGATTATGCTTGTTCGCCCCGTTGACCCGGCGCAACGAGGCCCCGGAAGAAGCCAGCAGGCCGTTTGATCGGGAGCGCGACGGCCTGGTGCCAGGCGAAGGCGCCGCGATTTTTGTCTTGGAAACCTCCGAACATGCACAGCGGCGGGGAGCCAAGATTTACGGCGAAGTCGTGGGTTTCGCCTCGGGATTCGACAGCCGACGCAGTGGCGCGGTGTTAGCACAAGTCATTGACCAGGCACTGAAAAGTGCGGGGGTGCGTGCCGAGGCAATTGACCACATCAATGCCCACGGCTACAGCACACCCAAGGAAGACGCTTGGGAGGCGGCCGGATTGGCCGAAGTCTTTGGTCGGAATAATAGCCGTGTGCCGGTGTTCGCGGCCAAGAGTTATTGGGGTAATCTGGGTGCAGCGGGCTCCGTAGCCGAGTTAGCCATTAGCCTATTGGCCTGGCGCCACGGACTTTTACCGCCGACGCGCAATTATCGCCAAGCCGACCCCCAATGTCCCGTGCATGTGTTAGCGGGACGCTGGCACGAACCGCACAAAGATTACTTTCTCAAGGTCGCCATCGGGGAACGCGGCCATTGTGCGGCTGCGGTCATCCGCCGCTGGCGCTAATCCCAAGAGCGACAAGCCATGCGCCGCCGAGTTGTCATTACTGGCATGGGCGTGGTGACCCCGCTGGGGCACAGCGTAGATACTCTCTACCGTAGCCAAATCGAGGGCCGCAGCGGCGTCGGCTATATTACTCACTTTGATGCCCGTACATTTCCCACCCGAATTGCTGCCGAAGTTCGAGGTTTCGATCTGGCTCATTTTCTCGGCCAGGATGCCCAGCGTTTTGAGGATGTCGGGGCCAATTGCCGATTCGCTCTGGCGGCGGCCAAGCAGGCCTTGGAAGACGCGGGCGTGCTCAACGGGGGCGTCGATCGAAGGCGTTTTGGCGTCTACCTGGGTACGGGCGAAGGTCAGCAAGATTTCTTCGCGTTTGTCAGCCTGATTGGACGATGTTATCAGTCCGAGACGCAAGCCGTGGACGTGCGGCGGTTTACCGAATTGGCCCTGCGGGAGTTACATCTCGGCCGCGAGCGAGAGCAGGAACCTCATACCACCGTGGCTCATGTCGCGGAGTATTTCGGTTTGGAAGGCCCCAATTACAACTGTCTGACGGCGTGTGCCGCCAGCAGTCAGGCTATCGGCGAAGCGGTCGAATTAATCCGCCGCGGCGAAGCTGACCTGGTGCTTTCGGGGGGCAGCCACAGTATGATTCATCCGTTTGGCGTAACTGGTTTCTGCCTGCTGACGGCCCTGTCCACGCGGAATGACGAGCCAACTAAAGCCTCACGGCCATTCGATGCTCAGCGGGACGGTTTCGTTCTGGGCGAAGGAGCAGGCATGCTGGTCCTGGAGGAACTGGAGCACGCGCGACGGCGCAAA
>JANWVZ010000098.1 GCA_025056555.1 Gemmatales bacterium
AGGGACTGCGCACAATCGGCAAGCGAGTAATTTCGCCCTCAGTCTGATTGATTATTAGCTCAAGAAACCTCGGCCCCATGGGCGGCGTGAAATTCGGGAGTAAGTGACTGGAGGTGGGTCCCCGCATGCCGAGGTGAGTTATCTGGTATGGGAGAGCATCCAGTTATATAATTTTGCACAAGCCACGGTGCGAAACAGGCGGTGCCGATTTCGCGGGGCCCAACCCATTTCGCCGGCTCCCCGCCCAAAAATCTCAGCTGCCCGTGGTTCGATTGGGTAAGAGGTGGGGAAGATGGCTGATACATCTTGGCTATCGAGCGAAGGTTGGGAGGCTATCTTGCGTCGTCCCAACACGCTTCAGGAAATGGCTGAAGAAAACCAATTGAAGTTCGAGCTGCGCTTCTTCGCCACTATTTTGCAACGCTATCCTGATTATGTAGATGTGTTGCGTCACGTGGGCCAACTCCTGACCCAGGTGGGCCTTTATCCGGAAGCGTTGGAGGTGGATTTACGCCTGGTACGGTTGCGACCTCAGGATGCGGTAGCCCACTACAATCTGGCCTGCACCTATGCCCGCCTGTATAAGACAGATTCAGCCATTCGGGCACTGAAACGGGCCGTCGAACTCGGTTACCGCGATTATCGCTACATCAAACAGGACCGCGACCTGGACCCCATCCGCGATGATCCCCGTTATCGGGAACTCATGCGTCAACTGGAAAGTGGTGGCGTGTAGCTGGAATAATTCGCACCACTGCTGGCCCAACAGACTAAAGCCGTTCACGAGGATTGGCCTGAAGCCATTTCTTGGGTGCAGCCTCAGTTACTCGGCGGTTCCAGGCGCATTCTTTCCACGACGCCATGCAGCAGGTCAAATCCCCAATAGCCCAGGAGTAGAGTTGCCAACGGAACAAAAGTTGCGGGTGCAGGAGCTGGATTCAGCATCATCTGGGCAAGCAGACACGGCGCAGCACAAGTGAGGACAATCGAGGCGGGAGGGATTCCTCGCTGGGCCGAGCGCCAGGCACGGCGTATAGTCCGCCACCATCCCCAGACCAGAAGCAACGCGCCCATCCCAATTCCCCATGTCCCCGCTTCCCACGGAAGCCAGAGCGCCATTGCTTGCGTCCAGATGGTTCGGAAGTTGTCCCAAGTCGGCCAAACTTGATCAGTCGCTAGCCGTTGGCGGAGCAGGTAGGTTGCAGTGGCGGTGACGCTCAGGGCTGCAATGCTCCAGACTCGAATCAACCCAAGGACCCACTTGACTTGGCGAGGGTGCCCCCACCACATCGCCAGCAAGGCTATTCCACTTGCCCATAAGAGCGCCTGAGCTAAACCGAAGCCCAAAGGGGTCTGCCAGCGTCCCAGAGCCATGATTCCACATCCCAGAAGCGTCCAGGCGAACCAGCTCTTCTTACCAGCACGCGGATGCCACAGCAGTTCTGCGAACTGAGTGCACCACGCCGCCAGCAGGGCGGAACTGGCCAATTCCAATCCCCCGCTGACGGGCCATCTGTTCACCAGTGCATTGTGATGGAACAACGCGGCTGAACCTGCGACCAACCCCAGTAGCCAGTTCTTAACGCTCCAACCGAGCCAGACCAGTCCTGTGACCCACAGAGTGAGCGACCAACCCTCCAGGCTCATCTCCCTGGGACGCAGTTCTGGCCAAACCAATACCACTACCAATGAGCCTGCCAGCATCACCCAACGCCAGACCAGACTTCGTTCCGTGGATTCCATCCGACATTCTCCAAGAAAACCACCACCGACCGCACCGTACCTCTGCATACATTCTAAAGCCTTCCCAGGCTCCTTAGCCCTATCCATCTCGGACTTAGTAAACTAATAACCCGAAAACTCTGTGCTTAGGCTCGTCAGAGCGTGGCTCTGTGTTTATGTGCGTGATTCGCCATAGCGTTGTGATGCCTCTCACCCTGGCCTCCTCCGTGTCCTGAATTTAGGTGTTTATGCGCGTAATCTGCGATAGAGTTGTGTTGTGGCATTCCTGGCGGTGAAAAGATGGCGAATATAGCGACGGTGACTTAGCAAAATCACGAGCGTGGAGTTGGCTAATTATTAAGAACCTTCCTATCAAGACTGCAAATGGCGGGGATACCGGCCGAGCACACTGAAGTAACTCAAATCCCATGGCACGACTCGAAGCCGGGACCGTATCCCGCGTTCGAGACGCCCGTTCTCCGTGGGGGCGGTGGCTCAGCGAGGGTTTGGGGAGGGGCGTTCGCGATCCATGAGGCGTTGCAACAGTGCGGCTATGGTTTGCAGGTGTTCGCGGTTCTGTCTCTCAGAGGCTTCCAAGCGTGTTTGCAGGAGTGCATGGTCGCGTCGCAGCCGTTCGATTTCCTCACGGGCTTGAGTTAGCTCGTTTTGTGCGGCCTGGATTTCTTTGAACGCCAGTTGCAGTTCGCGGGTCTTTTCCTCAATGCGTTCTTCCCGATAGGCCAGTCGTGCTTCCAGGGAGCGAATCTCATCCGAAGCCGCTTGCAGACGTTGCGAAAGCTCCTGAATGTAGGCCTGGGGAGGTGGTGGAGCGGGAGCCTGGGCACTGGCGAGGGACACGGGTGGCGCATTGTTCGTGTTGGGTGGAGTAGATACCGTCCAGGGCCAAGTTGTCTGTTGACAACCGGCTGACAGTGCCAATGTGCAGCAGCCGCATAACACAGCGCCAAACCATGGCGACGCCAGTCGGGCACTAATGGATGGGTTATTGCCCTCCATGGCCGTTTCCCTCAGGGCGAGTCGGATTGATATTCGCAGCGCAAGCGTATCAGGCGACCGCAGCTGCATTGTACTTCAATGTAACGGATTTCCCCATTTTCCGGCAGAGTACGAATCTGAACCTCGCACAGTTCCTGGCCGTTCTCCACAGATTGTGGATCGTGGGACGGAGTCGCACTATGTCCGACTCGAACACTGTCCTGAATGCGCACGCGCGTGGCCGGCAACAAGGTATGCGGCAGGGGATGAAGGCGATCCTCAGGGGCGACCGTGCTCATGCCTGCAAGTCCACATGTTGTCCCGGTTGCTCAGATTGGGATATCGAAGAGGCCGAGTTCTCGTGCTCGACCTCCCGGCTCAATTCCGCGGCCGGGGTCACGGCCGTGGCCGGGGGATTCTGGCGGCGCGCCCGTCGGGAGGGCAGTTCTCCCGAAGACGACCGGCCACCACCATACGGACTCACGGCAGGCAAGTGAATTGGTTCAGTCATAACGCCTCCTTGCGTCGCAGGTATTGGGCGACGTGCCATTCTGCTGCCTGCAAGAGTCGGCAGACCCGCGATTCCGAGAGTTGCAAGAGCTGGGCAATTTCTTTGAGGCGAAGGTCTTCCATGTGATAAAGCAGCAGGACCTTGCGTTGCTGTTGTGGGAGTTGCGCGATGGCCTGGGCCAGCAATTGTGTCAGCTCCTGCCGTTGCACATGGTGCTCTGGCGCTTCGCGGCACTCCAGCGCGCTGGTTATTGCTAGTCCATCTTCCGTTGCGCTGGCCCCTGAGTGGGTTCGCACCATGCGATGGCGCGGCGCTTCCTGAAAAGCATCGAGGGAAGTCATGCGACAAAGGCGCCACGCCGCTAAAGCGTCAGCGACTTCGTCCAGGGTCAGTCCCGTGGCCTGGGCCAGTGCTTCCAGAGAAACGGGCGGATTCAGGGACTGATAAGCGGCACGAATCTTGGCCAGTTTCTTAAGGGTCTCCTGAGAGAGCGGTGAATTGCGTCGCAATTCGTCCAGAATCGCTCCCCGAATGCGGAAATAAGCGAAAGTCTTGAACTGGACACCACGACGCGGATCGAAATGTGCCGCGGCCTCCACCAGTCCGAGTATTCCCGCTGCCTCGAGGTTTTCGCGGTCGATCTCTGGGGGCAACCGCGCAGCCAGTTTGCCCAGCACGTGCCGCACCAGGTATAAGTGAGACAGTATCAGTTCCTCACGTTGCTGACGTTGGCAATCCTGTTGGTAGGTCTGCTTCAGGCTCGACACGGTGCTCATTCCCAGGTGCACAGGTCAGGAAGCGCCGGCCGACAGGGACGACGTCTAATCCTGACGCAGGATCCGCCCTGCGAGCCAGCATAGGCCGGCCAAGCACATGCCTGCGACCGTGCTGCGGTAGAGAATGGTGCCGGGATCTAATCCCGCCCACATGCCACAGGCCGCTGTCACGTACCAGCTCGACCAACCCACCAAGAGTGCCCATCGCCCCACGCTTCGATTTCGCATGGCCATGTGTGCGGCAATTTGGCGGGCGGTATTGCCTGTGCGTGCTTTACCGAATCAGCTGCCCAGGCATTTCAGAGGAGCCGTGCTGATAATAGCTTCGGCATAAGATCGCAGGGGGTTTAGCGATTCGGCCGCGTAGTCCGATTATGTCGAAATGCCTCAGCTTATGTGGCTCGTCCACCTTCAGTGGTCGGGCTGGCATTGAGGTCTTCCAGGCGGAGCATGGCGACAGGATGGAGCGTGAGATTCGTCGGTACCTCCGCATAGGTAACGACGCCCAAGTCGGGCAGAGCGCGAAGCAGCGCCTGACGCAAGGGTCGGCGAATGCTGGTATCGCACAAGAGCGCGACCTCCTGGCCTTGCATGACCGCCCGTCGCCACAGCTCCGACAGGCGCACGATCATGCGCTCTAACCGACCAGGTTCCAGGACTAGGTGTCCCTGATGCAGGCTGCGTTGCAATTCCAGATGTAAGCGCGGCTCCAGCACGATAGCATGCAGGCGATTTTGTGCATCACGGAAGCGGTCGCAGATATCCCGTCCCAATTCGGGACGGATTCGCTCCACCAGTTCCACGGCATCCTTGATCGTCCCGGCATAGTGCGAGAGCGCTTCCAGGATGCGCGTCAGATTGGAAATGGGCACACGTTCCTCTAAGAGCAAGCATAGCACACGATGCAGCGAACCGAGGTTGAGTTGGTTGGGAAGCAGTTCGTCCACCAGGGACGGGGCCTGCAAACGCACTTTGTCCACGAGTAATTTGACATCCTCACGGCTGAGAAGTTCGTGAGCATGTCGGCGAACAATTTCTCCCAGGTGCGTGATGAGCACGCTGGCCGGATCCACCACCATATACCCGGCCATCTGCGCCTGGGATCGCTGATTCTCACTGATCCATCGCGCAGGCATGCCAAACGCGGGTTCGGTAGTGGCTTCGCCTTCGAGTGGAGGGCGTCCGCCTGTCGCATCAATCGCCAGCAAGCGCTCGGGCCGTAATTGACCCCGTGCCACTTCCCGTCCACTGATGAGGATGCGGTAGCCCTCAGGCTCCAACTGTTGCAGGTTATCCCGAATGCGTACCGGCGGAACCCATAAGCCATGACGCCGTGCCAATTCTCGCCGCAATGCTGCAATGCGATCCAGCAGACCGGCGCCTCGATGCGGATCTACCAACGGAATCAGCCGTGCCCCGATTTCCAGACAGATGCGGTCCTGCTGCAGGAATTCCTCGGCATGGCGTTCGATGGGCTGGCCTGCAGTGGCGGCGGGCGGTTTCTTTACTTCCGCGGGCCTGGTTGGTATCGGCTGCAGTTGTCGCGCACTCCAGGCCAATACTCCGGCTAACACCAGAAATGGCCACTTCGGAATGCCAGGAGCCAGCGCTAATGCACACAGAATAGCGGCGCCGATCCCCAAAGCCCTTGGGCGCGCGAACAGCTGACCACTGATTTCCTGTCCCAGCCCTATTTGCGTCGCCCCTTTGGTGACGAGCATGCCTGCAGCCGTGGCTATGATCAGAGCCGGAATCTGCGACACCAGACCATCACCGACGCTCAGGATAGAGTAACGTTGAATGGCCTGACCAATGGTCATGCCTCGGGTCATCCCCAGGATGACTCCGCCGATGAGATTGATAGCGGTGATGACTAATCCGGCGACAGCATCGCCGCGAACGAATTTGCTGGCTCCGTCCATCGCCCCATGAAATTCCGCTTCGCGCATTAACTGGTGCCGTCGCCGACGAGCCTCGGCTTCGTCAATCGTGCCGTTGTTCAGCTCTGCGTCAATGGCCATCTGTTTGCCGGGTAAAGCATCCAGCGTGAACCGAGCCGCTACTTCAGAAATGCGATTGGCGCCTTTCGTGATTACGACAAATTGAATCACCACCAGGATCAGAAAAACCACCAGGCCCACCACCAGATTCCCGCCGACCACGAATTGACCAAACGCATCCACAATGGCGCCGGCGTGAGCATGGAGGAGGATCTGCCGCGTTGTAGCCACGTTCAACGCCAGTCGTAGCAGGGTCAGAAGCAACAGGATTGAAGGAAATACGGAGAAATCGAGGGGTTCCTTAGCGGCCAGTACCACTAGCAGCACCAGTAAAGTCAGCGCGAAATTGCTGGCCAGGAGCAGATCGATCAGGAACGGTGGTAGCGGCACCAGCAGGACGACCAACACGCCGAGCATGGCGCTGGCCAACGCCCATTCGCTCCGCTGGGCGAAGGTGAAATTGCTGTCCGTAGGCAAAGAAGTGGCCGTGCTCATGCTTGTCGGCACAATGGCTCGCGGGCTGGAGACCTGGCCGCCAGCTCGAGCCGCTTGACGCTACCCCTGCTGCTCGGCTGCGCTCCACCCCCTCTGCCGATACACAAAGGCCAGGACTTCCGCTACGGCCAGATACAGCGCGGGAGGGATTTCCTGACCGACAGGTACCAAGCGGAAAAGGGCCTGAGCTAACGGCGGGCGCTCCAGAATAGGGATAAAGTGTTGGCGGGCTATATCGAGAATCCGCTCCGCCAATGTCCCTGCACCCTTGGCCACCACTTTCGGTGCGCTCATCGTTTGTCGCTCGTAGCGCAAGGCCACCGCCAGGTGTGTCGGGTTACGAAGGACGACCGTGGCCGAGGATACATCGCGCAGCGTGCGCCGCTGACTCATTTCCCGCATCAGTTTGCGAAGGCGTGCGCGCATTTGGGGATCGCCTTCATCCTGACGCAACTCTTCCCTAAGTTCCCAGCGGGTCATCATCAGTTGGCGTTCGTAGCGCCATCGTTGCCAGGCATAGTCGGCCAAACCCAGCATCAGGAAACACAAACCGGCATACAGCGCCAGACGCAGCCCTAACGACCAGATTTCCCCTAGGGCTAGCGACAAGGGAATGTCAGTCCAGGAAGCGATTTGCTCCGTGCGTCCACTCAACACCCACCAGCCGATAGCCGCCAGCAATACCACCTTACCGCATGCCAGCAGAGTGCGCCAACAAGCCGACCAGGAAAACATGCGTGCCAGGCCAGTGGCAGGCAGGATCCTTTCCACATCCAGGCGGACCGCTCCCGGTACGAACAGCAGCCCGCTCTGGGCAAAGTGGGCTGCCAACCCCCCGATGGCCGTCAAGGTCAGGAACATCGCCACCCAGCTGAACATCTCCCAAGCCGTTGCCCCGCAGACCTGCGTCCAGGATTCCGCGCGGTCAAATTGAGGCGGAGCATAGGAAATGGTTTGGCCCAGAAGTCGCATCAACCCCATGCCGAGATGGCCCGCGCCGTAAACCAGCGCCAGCAAGGCTGTCAGGAAAAGTATCGCAGCCGTCAGTTCAGGACTAACAGCGACCTGTCCCTGCTCACGAGCACGCTGGCGGCGTCGCTCCGTTGCAGGTTCGGTTCGTGAATCTAGCCATTCATCGGCCATAGCCTGCCAGCCAACCGCTCATCCGTTCCACAGCCTGCATCAGCCCGACCGTCAGCACAGGTGATAACAGGTACAGCGCCCCCAATCCTCCCAGTACGCGCAGTACAAATCCCAAGGCCAACAGGTTCAACGAGGGAGCAGCCCGCGACCATAAGGCCAACACCACAGCCAGAAAGAACAAACACGCCACCACAGGCAACGCTAACTGAACTCCACTGTGCATGACCAGTCGTAGCGCAGTGAGCCAATCCGTGTTAGGCATGAGATTCCAGCTTCCAATGGGCCAGTTCGCCCAGGCTGCCTGCAGGAGCGCAAGCAGCAGATGGTGTCCGTCCAGACCGAAGAAAATCATCAGCGCCGACAATTCCAGGAACTGTCCCAGCAGGGTGCTGGGCGCTTCGCTGCCGGACGACGCCGACGCGGCAAACGATAACATCATCTCCTGGGCGAGGAATTCGCCCGCTATGCGCGCAGGGGCTAACACCAAGCGCATGGCCAGGGCCAGACCCAATCCCACGAGTATTTCCCGTCCCACCAGCAGAAGCCAGCACCAGGCACTGACGGCAGCACGCTGGCACAATTCGAGAGTCGAGCCGTCGCGGGGTACTTGCCACCACACGAACGTCAGGGCCACAGCCACGGCGATGCGCACCGTGCGGGGAACCTGACTGCCTCCAAAAATGGGCACCAGGCTGACCACGACAGCCACCCGACTTAACGTCAGACTGAAGCTGACTACTCCCGCCTCCATCAGCGGACTACCTGACTCAATTGCCCGAGCATTCGCTGTGTGAAATGGCTGGCGATGTGCAGCGCCCAGGGCATCGTCCACAGCAACACCAAAGCTACCGCCAGTAATTTCGGCACTAAAGACAGGGTCTGATCCTGCAGGCTGGTCATCGCTTGCAACAGACTGATCACCAGACCCACCACCAGGGATACCAATAACGCAGGGCCCGCTAACAGTAGCGCGGTCCACAGCAAGTCCCGACTCCATTCCAATACCTGGGCCGCGTCCATAGACCTTTTGGCTCCCTCCCGTTAGCACTGCAGTGGAGGACTGATCTGGTTCCGCTCGAAAGCGGTGCCATCATATTACTCGACCAGGGGTACACATTTCAGCCAAAGCTCAGGCTGAGTGCGCGTGCCACCAGCGACCAGCCATCCGCCAGAACAAACAACAGCAGTTTCAACGGCGCAGAGATGAGAATCGGCGGCATCATTACCATGCCCATGCCGGTCAGCACACTGGCCACTACCAAATCCACCAGCAGAAAGGGCAGGTAGATCAGGAAACCCATAATGAAGGCAGTTTTCAGCTCGCTGATGATGAATGCGGGGATGAGCACCCGGAACGGTGTCTGGTCAGGCTCTTCAGGTTCAGGCAATGCGGCCAGATGCAGAAATAATGCGAGATCCTGGCGCCGCGTTTGTCGCAGTAAGAAAGTGCGCAGGGTGGCGCTGCTCTTGTGCCAGGCACTGACGCCATCCAGTTCATCGGCCAAATACGGGCGAAGCGCCTCCTGTTCAAGGGTTTGCCACACCGGAGCCATGACGAACCACGTCAGGAACAAGGCCAGGCCGATGAGCACCAGATTGGGCGGAATATCCTGGGAAGTAACGGCGCGGCGGACGAACGCCAAGACGATCAGGATGCGAGTGAACGCGGTCGTGCTCACCAGAGCCGCCGGCACCAGCGTCAGGGCTCCCAGAAACAGCGCTACCTGTACCGGTTGCGGTAGCGATTGCCAGAGAGCACTGGTCCGGAGTTGCTCCCAAAACTCGACATCAGTTTCCATCGGCGTCCACTCCTTCGCCGACCATGGCCGCCAGAACGGCACTGTGTCGCCGTCGGGAAGAAAGACCATTTTCCCCCAGATGTTCCCGGAGAACCTCGCTGAAGCGAGGAGGCAAGGCGAGCATGGCACTGATGCCCCGCGCATCCATAGCCAGAAGCACCCGCTCGTGACCCACCTGCACCACCATCAGCCGACAACGTCCCCCCAGGGACAACTCACCGCTTACTTGCATCGCTGGCGCTTGGTGGTGCTTCCGCCCCCCATTTGCCAAGTACCGTCGCATCATCCAAAGAAATACCAGAGCAAGGGCGAGTACCAGCAACGTCGCTGAGGCTAACCGCCACAAGGGGTCATACAGCTCGAAGTTATCAAGGCCGGCAGGTCCCACCTCGGGACTACGTTGATCTTTCAACGGGTTAACCGCGGGCGGGTAAGCCGTGAGGATTCCTGTCGCAGGGCTGGAAGCCTCCCGAGTCGCGGCTACAGAGGTACGAGGATCAGGCATCGCGGGCGCGTCAGGCGCGGTAACCGAAATTGGGCTGGAAAGCTGACCAGGCAGCCAGTATCCGCCGACCACTGCTGCGGAACCTGCCAGCGCCAATAAGAGCGCGTGCCCCATCCATGTGGAATGACGGGGGGAAGTCGTTTGCCCCGCGCCCATTTGTGTGTCCCTCTAGCTTTGGCTGATCTCTATTGCCCAGCATCGGCGAAACCTCCGCAGGACTTGAGGCTTTTTCCGAAAATGACGATTGCAACGCTCATGACGTTCAGCGTGACGTAACGGATCATTTTGAATATAGTACCATAGATGGGGCTGCACACTTGCGAGCGGAGAACGCCAATGAACCATTTCCGCTTAATACCGGAACAATTGGCTCAGTATCACGCGGACGGCTTCATTATTGTGCCGCAACTTTTCGACACCGAAGAAATCACTCTGCTGCGACAAGTGGCTGAAGCCGACCAGGCATTGAAAGAACGGGCTGTAGCGCGCAAGGATGGTCACGGCGGTGCCATCCGTCTGCTGGTGGAAAATGAACTGGGCGACGACATTTACAGCGCTTTTGTCCGCTCGCCCCGTATCGTTGATGTCATGGAACAGCTGCTCGGCGGCGAGGTGTATCATTACCATCACAAAATGATCCTCAAAGAAGCCTTCACCGGTGGGGCCTGGGAATGGCATCAAGATTACGGCTACTGGTACCAGTTCGGTTGCTTATACCCGTTACTGGCCAGTTGCATGGTCGCCGTGGATCGCGCGACCCGCGAAAACGGCTGTTTGCAGGTATTGCGGGGTTCGCACCACATCGGTCGGATTGATCACATCCGTGTGGGTGATCAATGGGGAGCTGATCCTGAGCGAGTCGAAGTAGCTCGGCAACGCCATGAACTGGTGTACTGCGAACTGGAACCTGGTTCGGCCATCTTTTTCCATTGCAATTTGTTGCATTGCTCTGCCCCGAATAACAGTCCTAATCGGCGCTGGGCTTTTATCTGCTGTTATAACGCTGCTCGCAACAATCCTTATAAGGAATCACGACACCCCCGGTATTCATACCTGGAGAAATGGCCTGAGAGTCGAATCCGGGAAATCGGGCAGCGCCAACTCGTCCAATTACGTCAACAATTAGCAGGAGCGGTGCCCAGCAGCGTCTAAGGCAAGCGCGGCACGGTGAGTGGCGAGGCCGGCGCGGAAGTGCCACCTTCCGACGGCACCAGCTCGATGGAAATGCGGGGCGATTCCTGGGCCAGTTCATAACCCGGGGGAAGCAGTATTTGAATGGTTTCTTCGGGATAGAGTCCGCGGGCGAATGTGCGTCCGGGCGTGGTAAAGTCCACGTAAGCCTTGATTCCTGCGGGCGGATCGGCCGCCGGTCCCAGAACACGCAAGGTGATGACGCCGGCGCGGGGACTGGTGAATTGAGGACGAAATGGAAACCCGGCGGGTGTCAGAAAGTGGACAGGAATGTTTGGCAGCTCAATCAGGCGCCGTTTCGGACGCACAACAAGACGCACCTGAACGCGCTCCGGCAGAGCACGAATTGGCCGCCCTCCTAACTCGCTCACCAGAGGCACACTTGCGGTGTGCTCGACCGGCCGGGATTGTTCGTCCGCAGCGCGCAGGGGTACCTGATACAGCTGTGTGGGCACCACTTCTTCTCGGTCGAGCACTTCTTTCGGGCCCCGCACCAGCACTGTGCTGGGTTCCACGACGGCTCGTTCCACGCGTTCACCCCCTGTGTGCTGAAACTGCACAGGCATCTGCTTTTCGATAATACGCCGCAAGGTAACCGGAATGCGGTTGGTTTTCTCCGCGATCACGGCCTGCACGCCCGGCAGCCCCTCCAAATCCTGTTGGTCCAGGCGAATCACCTCGACATATCGCGCATCTGCCTGGCGCTCCTCCGGTACACTAATGATGCGCGAAATGCGGAACTGCCCAGATTGCAAGCGGGTGCGTAAGTCCCGTATCCGCGAGGGAGGACCAATGAAACTGACCCGCACTTCGCTGGCACCGCCTAATTCCAGTTCGTACCAATCAGCCTGGGCAGCCGCCACAGTGATTTCGACCGGCACCGGATAATTGTCCAAGACCTCCAGATCGCGGCTGCGCATGTACAGCCAAAGTACCACCGCTAAGCCGAAAGCGATCAGCGGGGTGCTGACCCGCTGCCACCGGGTCGGCAGGTCACCAGGTTTCAGCGGTCGCAAGGGCCCAAGCTTGGTTGTCATGGTGTTCGAAACGATTTGTGCGAAAGAGCGTTCTCCTGTTCAGAGAACTGGACTGCGTCAGCCCGCGCTTCAGGCAGCCAGCGCCAGCGAGCCGGGCAGCAAATGTCCCAATCGTTGCGCCAGTTGTTCCTTGGGCAGCAGCTCCAGACGCCCACCCGCGGCTAACGAGATGCGGCCAGTTTCTTCGCTGACGACAAGCACCAGAGCATCCGTTTCTTCACTTAGGCCTAACGCGGCGCGGTGGCGCATGCCAAAACTGGCTCCCGGCGGGGCCTCGCCGAGAGGTAATTGACAACCCGCAGCCGCAATGCGCCCCTCGGCGATAATCACGGCCCCATCATGCAAGGGGCTGCGTTTATGGAAGATCGCCCGCAGCAATTTCGGCGACACTTCTGCGTCCAGGCGCTCGCCGGTTTGGATGTAATTATCCAGACTCATGTTCTGCTCGATGGCAATAAGTGCGCCGGTGTATTCCCGCGACAGCGCTAAAGCAGCCTCCGCCAGATGTTCCGCCACCGGTACACTCCGCGGCACGAACAAGCGAAGCAGCCGATATTGGCCCAGCATAAATAAGCCCCGCCGCAGTTCCGGCTGGAAGATGATGACGATGGCCAGCAGGGTCATGCTCAGCAGATAGTCCAGGAACCTACTGAGTTCGGT
>JANWVZ010000099.1 GCA_025056555.1 Gemmatales bacterium
CAGGTCGAGGACGATGAGGTCGGTCGGTTCACTGGCGACTTCACGGAGCACGTCGCGGCAGGTGCCGACGATCACTGGGTCGTAGCCGAGCGGACGGAACCGCTCGGCCACCTGACGGGCTTCGACGGGATCGGTGAGGGCGAGCACGACGCGGCGGGTGTCGCGGCTACTAATGGTGCGGGCGAGGATGTCCACGACGCGGCTGCTGCCGGGAAATGGCCCTGGTAAGGGAGTTTGCAGGATCACTTGCGTCGCCAGCCATTGGACGCGCAGGTCGGGGTAACTGAGGGCACGCACCAGCGGAGAGATTGCACCACGTGTCGGCTGTGCGAAGCGAGCGTCGCGGATTTCGTTGAGCACCTGCAGGATGCCAAAAACGCTGGCAGTTTTGCGGTTTCGCAGCGCTTGGTCGAGGGCTTCTTCGAGGATGCGCGGGTCTGTAACACTCAGCATATTAACCAACTCGGGAGCCGTTGCGGTAAGCGGTTTGTTCCACTCGGCGAGTTCGACAGCCCGTTCCAGAAGCACGTTGATAAGTAGCGTTTGAGCGGGCAGGTAGTCAGGTTGAATCGCGAGGATTTTGCGGAGCCAATAGCTGCTCGCCAGGACTTCGTACTCGCGTCGGCTAACTGATTGAGCGACCAAACCTTTTCCTGGCAGCCATTGCCACCATGTGAGCTGTTCGCCTGGAGGCAGCTCGGCGCGGCGGTGATAGTAGGCTTCAGCAACGCGGAGCAATTCCTGGCGCCAGTCGCCGAGCAGAAATTCTGGCTTTTCGGAGTGAGTTTGTGGCAGGGGTTGATGAAGCAAAGAAGCTAAAGCTCGGCGGGCCTGTTCGCGAAGTGTGGGGGTTTCGTTAGGGTTGGACTGGGCGAGCCAGAGATAGGGAATCATGCGGGGGTCGCGTTCTTCAAGGAGGATTTGTAAGGCGGTGACTCGTAAGGCCGGGGCAGGAGCATCGGCTAAAACTGCCAATAACGGAGCGACGGCATTGCCACGCATGTAGCGGAGGACGGTGATGACTTCCTGGTGCACCTCTTTCCGGTGAGGATCGACCAGCACCTGGATGAGAAACGGTACTGCACGTTCGCCGGCGCGAACAAGCTGAGTCATGGCATATTGGCGTTCGCCGGGCCGGCCTTTCAAGCGTTCGACGAAAAATTGCAGCATTTTGTCATCGCCGAGACGCTTGCGTAATGCCTCATTCAATTCGTGCAAGATAGCACGAGAGATAGGCACGGCTTGACCAGTTTTTTCATCCTTGATGGTTACCTTGGCCAATTCCGGATGATTGGCCAGACGAAAGAACGGCAACAAGCTTTCGCGATCGTACAGCTCGAGAAGAAACTTTTCCCGTTCTTCCGGGGCGGATTTTTGTAAAGTATCCCAAAGCCGAGTGAGCCAGATTCCAGCCCGATTATAGTTGCCGACTTCCAATTCAAAGAAAACGGCATTCCAAAGTTCAGGAGGCGTCGTTGGCGCACGAAGGATGGGCAAAATCAGCTGGAACTGTGCGGCGCATGGCGAGTATGCTAAGGCGATTACCGAAGCTGCCAGCAAGCAACGCAGGCCGTGAAGCAGGGCTTTGCCTAAGGATTGGCGAGAAATTGGCCGGCCTGCGAGGTACGGAAGGGTTACGTTCATGGAGCGAAACCTCGGGCTGATTGGAGGCACCGTAAGATCACCATGCGATTGGGATGGTCTCCTATACGATCATACTTCCAGTTCGGGGCGAATGAGGTCGTGATAAGTTTCGCGGCGACGAATGAGGCGGTGTTTGTCGCCATCTACGAGCACTTCGGCAGCGCGGCACCGACCGTTATAATTGGAACTCATGGCCATGCCGTAGGCACCGGCGCTGAAAATGGCCAGGAGGTCGCCGCGCTTGACCTCAGGAAACCAACGGTCGCGGGCGAGGAAATCGCCCGATTCACAGACGGGGCCGACGATGTCCACCAAGCGAGTGTGGGGAATAGGACTTTCGTAATCTTCCGGCGGGGCCGGCACTTCGGAGGGCGGTTCCACGGGCCAAATTCGATGGAACGCGTCATACAAGGTAGGACGAATCAGGTCGTTCATGGCGGCATCCTGAATGACAAAGCGTTTGCCCCCGGCATCTTTGACGAACAAAACGCGACTAACGAGAATGCCAGCATTGCCGACAATGAAGCGGCCCGGTTCCAGAAGCAGTTGGCAGCGCGTGTACTCGACAGCGGGTAAGATAACCTCAGCAAAGGCATCAGCGGGCAGCCCTTCCTGCTTGCGGTAGTGAATGCCGAAGCCACCGCCCATGTTGAGGTAATGAAGGTCGTGTCCTTGTTCGCGCAGAGCTTCGATAAGAGGCACAGCCCGCTCCAAGGCAGTGCGGTAAGGTTCTGTGCTGTAGATCGGCGACCCCAAGTGCATATGAATTCCGGTTAGCTTCAAATAAGGATGGCCGAGCACGGTATTAGCGAGCTTTTCGACGCGCTCCCAGTCCAGTCCGAACTTGGTGCCGCGTTTTCCCGTTGCGGTCTTAGTGTGGGTTTTTGGATCCACATCCGGGTTGACACGGAAAGCCAGTCGGACTTGCTGCCGGCGTTGCTCGGAGAGATCTCTAAGGACGGCGAGCTCTCCTTCGCTTTCGACATTGAACATAAGTATGTCAACGTCGAGGGCTTCGGTAATTTCGCGGTCGGTTTTGCCGACGCCGGCGAAGACGATCCGTTCGGGGTTCCCACCTGCTTGCAGAGCGCGAAACAGCTCGCCGCCGCTGGTTACATCAAAACCGGTACCGTTTTCCCGCATGAGTCGGCAGATGGCCAGGTTCGGGTTAGTCTTAATGCTGTAGCAAATCAGCGGTTCAGCCGGGGCAAAGGCACGTTGGAGCTGGTGCAAGTGGTGCAGCAGCGTCTTCTTGCTGTACACAAAAAGCGGCGTTCCATAGGACTCGGCAAGTTCGGCGACTGGCACCCCTTCACAGTAAAGCACATGTCCTGTGTAATGAAAGTGATCCATGGCAGCTGCCCTTACAAGTATCCCGTTCTTGGCAATAGTTTAGGATTGGGAGAACATATATCCTACGGACTATACTAAGCGTTTCGCCTTGCCCTTGACGGCGGCCTTGAACGCGCCTGCCGCCAGTTTGTCTAAACGAAACACCAACCCCGGAAATATCCCCGGCTCAAACCATTCCTGGCCAGCCTTTTCCTGTTTCACCTGATACTGTTTCCTGGCCGACAACTGATATTCGACAATCCGCCACGGGCCGCTGGGTCCACCCGTGATTTCCCAGTACCACGGCACACCGAAACGGGCATAGTGTTCATGTTTTTTGAGCACTACCGACGGCCTGTCGCCGGGTGAAAGGATTTCCACACACAAATCCGCCGGGCCGTAAATGCGATAATCACGATGACGCTCAGCATGTTGCTTGGCTAAGAAGACAATGTCGGGACGGTAGATAATCGCGGGATTTTCCTGCAAGATCATGTCAACCTCTTGCCAGACCCACCCTAATTGATTGGCACGAACCCAACGCGCTAATAAGTGTGCCAACTCTAAGTAAACCTCCTGATGCCAGCTGGCAGGCGACGGACTCATATAAAGCACTCCGTCTATCAGTTCCATGAAGCGATCATCTTCGGGCCAGGCGAGATACTGGACTAACGTTAGTTGCTGTCCCTCATGGAGGTCCCGGGTCGGGATCGCTGACCCATCTTTCGATTGTCTGGCTGAAGCTCGTCTACCTTGTGCAGAACCAGGCGGTGTACTTGGTCGAACTGTCTTTTTTTGCCTACACATGAGCGTGACCTCGGAATAAATTGTGGACTATAGCATCTAAGTCCGCTTATGGCGGCTAGGTCCATGGTCAATGCTATTGAAGCTCACATTCCATAAGCATTTAGTTGCTGGTTATTGTTGGGCATCCGCAGCACAATATGTAAGTGCTCTATGCGAGTCCCAATTCTTTGAGTTGTTTGATGTCAACCGGAGCGGGAGCACCAGTCATGAGGTCCTGAGCGCGCTGCGTCTTGGGAAAAGCTATACCATCTCGGATGCTGGATAAACCAGCCAGAAGCATTACCAGCCGATCCATCCCCAGGGCGATGCCACCATGAGGCGGTGCTCCAAAACGCAGTGCGTCCAGCAAGAAACCAAATCGTTTTCGCGCCTGTTCATCGTCCAGGCCGATCATACGAAACACGCGCTGTTGAACCTCCGGCCGATGAATACGGATACTCCCGCCCCCTAATTCATAACCATTTACCACTAAGTCGTATGCTTTCGCTCGCACCGTCCCCGGCTTAGTTTCTAAGTATGGTAAGTCTTCATCCACCGGGCTGGTGAAGGGATGATGGTTCGCTACCCAGCGATTCTCCTCTTCGTCCCAGACCAGTAGCGGAAAATCTATCACCCAGGCTAAAGCGAATTGTCCGGGTCGAATCAGGCCTAATTCAGCAGCCAGATGGTTGCGTAGTGCTGCCAAGCTGTCGCAGACAATCTTTTCGCTGTCTGCCACAAACAGCAGCATATCGCCTGGCTGCGCCTGGAAGCGCTCACGCAAGCTTTGTTGCACTCCGGCCGGGATGAACTTTTCGATGGGCGAACTGAACTTATCCACTTCTACTTTCAGCCAAGCTAAGCCTTTAGCTCCGTACCGCTTGGCGAACTCCTCTAATTCCTCTAAGCGTTTGCGGGAGTATCTGTCCGCTGATTGTCGAACGCAAATCCCGCGTATAATGCCTCCTTGCTCAACGGCTTGACGAAAGACGCGAAACTCCGTGTTGGACACTAAGTCAGTGATGTCCACGATTTCCATACCGAAACGCAGGTCAGGCTTGTCTGTACCATATTTGCGCATCACCTCGTTATAAGACAGTCGCGGCAACGGTAGAGAAATGTTATATCCCAGCAGTTCACCGAAGACCCGCACAAGAAAGCCCTCGATGACCTGCATGACATCCTGCATTTCGACAAAGGACATCTCGATGTCCAACTGGGTAAACTCAGGCTGACGATCAGCGCGCAGATCTTCGTCGCGAAGGCAACGGGCAATCTGATAATAACGATCGAAGCCGGCAACCATAAGTATCTGTTTGTACAGTTGAGGGGATTGCGGCAGAGCATACCAGCACCCCCGATGCAATCGGCTGGGCACTAAGTAATCCCGGGCTCCTTCCGGAGTACTACGCCCTAACATAGGAGTTTCCACCTCAATAAAACCTGACTCATCGAAGTAGCGATGCACGATCTTGTTCAACCGATGGCGTAATATCAGAACCTGCTGCAAGGCGGGCCGACGCAGGTCGAGATAGCGGTAACGCAGCCGTACCTCCTCATGGACTGCTTCATCGCTGCTGATTTCGAAAGGCGGTGTGTCGGCGCGATTGAGGATTTCCAGGCTTTGAGCACGAACTTCGATGTCGCCGGTGGCCAGTTTGGGATTGCGCGTACCCTCGGGCCGCAGGGTTACGGTGCCGGTTACAGACACGACCCACTCGGTGCGCAATTCGCGAGCCAGGGCATGCATAGCGGCCCCGGCAGAGGGATCGAACACCACCTGCGTCAGGCCATAACGGTCCCGCAAATCCACGAAAACCAATCCACCGTGGTCTCGGTAAGCATGCACCCAGCCACACAAGGTTACCGTCTTTCCTGCATCGCTGCTGCGCAATTGACCACAGGTATGCGTTCGTTGCCACTGCGCCATGAGTGTCGCGCTCCTATGCGTTTCTGGACTAAAGGCATCGTTTTTCAGTATAGCTGATCTTCTCCGGGACATTTCATTGTACATAAGCTTGGCCAGCGTGTTGCGCTCATCCTTGATAACCAGCCTAACTTTGACCTTTCCTGTGAAGCACACCAATTCAACATGAGCTTGCGTCGCCACAGAGCAACCGTTTTCTGCAAGCGTGCAAAACCTCCTTAGCCCGCGGAGAACTAGCTACTCCAGCCAGGGCTAAGAAGGCAGAATTTGCTGCCCAGAGCGACGTTACCCAGGGGCTTCCGAGTCGGGCTTGCCAAACCGAGGACGCTGTTAGTTGCAGATGAAAGGCGGATAAGTACTTTCTACTGGAAGGACATCCAGGAAAAATCAGTACGGCAACCAGAATTGCGCTGAGGTGGGCTACTTGGAAGGCGCGGTTCCCGATTGTAAGTCCACGGCTAGAAACGGAACTAATAACTTAGTACTGCGATTTGTGCCGGGCTCTGTGGCCTGAACAGAGATGGTAAACTTACCGGATCTCTGCACTGGTAAATCAAATCGCAGGTCTAAGGATTCCAGGTCGCCGGGGATCTTGCGAAACTGCCCGGTAACAGGAAAACCGCCTGCCACAGGCTTACCTTGCTCGTCTAATAACCGCATTTCTACGTCTAAGTTCCACAACTGATCAGGTCTATCTTTCTTGCCGCGCACTACTACAGCGGTGACGTGCACAATTTGCCCTACCACTCCAACTCCGGGGCAGGGCAATTGTAATTGTGGTGTATAGATACTGAAAAGTTGAAATTGCACGATACCGAATTCCTGAGCCACCACTTGAAATGCTAAGCTCTGGCTGGCACGATTGGCACCGGTGCTCTGAGTGTCCTCGACGGTGACTTGTAAGCGATAGTCGCCAGGTGTGGCGTCATCGGGCAAAGCAATGTGCAAGGCTTGACGAATTTTCGTGTTGCCCATGACCCGCACCTGAACGACTTCTGGCAACTTTTGACGAAAGATCACCTTGTTACCAGGTCCGAGCAACTCAAGGTGCAACACGTACCGAAAACGACCTGCCTCATCATGACGCAGGCCGCTGATATCGAACTGAAAAAAGACGATATCTCCGGCAATATAACGTGAGTCCGTACGGTGCGGTCCAAGTTGGCCATAGGTGGTGGTGATCGGCGATACGGCAAGCTCACCAGCTTGGGTTACCGTCATGCACGTCAGCAGGAAGGCCAATTGCCAGAGCACTAGGAATGTCTCCCACTCAGAATTACAGAAGACCGAACCACCGCAAGATGGCACATATTGTAATCACGATTCCCGCAATGACCAGTCCTAAGCATCCCAGTCCCTCATTTCCCTGCTGCTGTGTAGCCACCGGGGCAGGGGCAGGTTGTGTAGGAGCCGAAATGGGTAGCGTATGAGATGTTTTCGAGGACTGAGCTACACTCTGAGATGATGTTGAGGCAGGTTGCGTAGGAGCCGACGTGGGCGCGTGAGATGTTTTCCAGGACTGAGCTACATTCTGAGTTGATGTCGGGGCAGGTTGCGTAGGAGCCGACGTAGGAGATGGGCTTACTGCGGACGTGGCTGGATTCGCAGGGGCGATGGTTGAGGATGCGCTGACATTGGGATTACTCACGGTGTTGGCAGATTGGTGACTGTTGGATTGAGGCTGATTAGCAAAGGTGATTGGGTAGGTAACGTATTTGGAACGGCCGGCTTCTTGCTCGGAAGTCGAGCCGTCCCTCTCTTGACCAATTTGAGTAATTATCCAGGTTCCTCCCTCGGTTACTGGTTGGGTGCCCGGCACGTTCTGAGGAGGGTTTACAAAAATATCTATGGGCAACTTCACATGGCTGCCATTAATCTGCCGTATGGTGGTTACATTCCAAGGTTCTGAGCTGAGCGGTGTCGGTTCGAGGATTTCGCTGGCGGATGGCAATTCCCCAGGACTTTTTTGGCAGCATTGGATGAGCTTCTTAGTCAAGGTCCTTACTTGATGGTTCTTGCTGCGTAATAAACGCTGCCAAATAGGTGTCTGTCCCGGTTGCTGAAAATCGCTGCGTTCGAAAATTAAACTGTCGTCGTTATGGAAATCCTCCCATAGCGACGGCTCACTACGAAGGGCTAATAAAGTCAGGTAAATCACCAAGGCCGGAAAGGAATCTACATTGTCGGCATAGTATCCTTTATCCAAGCGCTGAGGGTGTTGGTAGTTGGGATGTCCGACCTCATTAGGGGGAATACCCTTGAGGCTGGGAATATACATGCCGTCATAATCTACCAGGAAAAGACATTGGCTCGGATGGTCCACCAGAATATTGCCATGTTGTAAGTCGCCGTGCCCGATGTCTGCCTGGCATAAGTTAGCCATTAAGTTTTTCCACTCTCTAGCCCATTTGCCGAGCAGCTTTAACTTCTGCTGGCTGATAGCTTGTGCTACGGCCATATCCAAAGTATGACCATGCACCCAACGCATTTTGACGATAGGATACCAGTCATCTCCCACCAAGATGCCTTCCGAAAGATACTCAAAGTTGACTAGACCGGAAACTGATTGAATGCGCAGGTGCTCCGTAAGTTGCTCATAACGGTATTGATGCTTATCAACCGGCCGAGTAAAGCAACGCACAGCATAATTGATTTGCCGCCTTTTCTTGCTGCAGCGAATACAGAATACCACAGCGAAATTGCCCGAAGCGACAATCGGTAGACCCCAAGTTTCGTCGCACTGAGCCTCACCTCGCCTCAAGACGGGGTCCTTGAAGCATTCCGCGCAGTTTTGCACTGCATATAAATAGTCTGAGCTACTGGGCCAGGTGCTGGAAATCTGTGCACTCGGAATAACATTCATCGGCAGTAGCTCCTTCCTATGTTAGTGATCCTAAAGTTACCCCATGTCACCTACGAGCCCAATAGAATGAACGTGACAGAGTCACGGCGGAAATGCTCCCGACCTATGACAAAGCCAACTTTGAAATCATGCTTGTTTCTTCAGGGGTTTGGCGCAGCTTGGCGATTTGCTATAGACGCGAAGGAAAGTTATGTCATCGTTGCGGATTTGTCGGCGCTCCCGTAAGTCGTGGAAAAACTGCTCCGTGAGCCGTACGGGCACATCAGGGCGATTGTTATTCCCGTTCCGGCACCGTCGCGCAATCCAAGCCGAGAGCGCATCGGTAGCGATCCAAATTTCATCGCCTGCAAGGAATTGTCCTTGAGCCCAATTCACTGCTTCCGGCTTGAGGTGCTGCTCGTTGTAATCCTCTCGCGTGGCGATGAGATAAGGGGTGTTGCCAAACTGGTCTAAATCTAAGTTCGGTATCATGTTGTGAAGGCGATTTTTACGGAAATGAAACAGACAATTATCGCCGATCGCCAGGACGCGATAAGTCCAGATAACTGGCTGGTTTGAACTACTACGTCGCGGGCCAGAGGGCAGAAACTCCGCTACCAATAAAGTAGCATGGGCTCCTTGTTCGAGTTTTTCTACCAAGTACCAGGGAAGATTAGAGCCATTGTACTGTTGGCGCCATTCTTGAGCGAGCTTTGCCGCCCAAGCTCTTAGCCTGGTGGCAATAAAGCCAAGTTGACGATGCTGCACCTTCGAGGCATCGCTGGGGATGGACATGAGCTTTCGGACCGTACCCTCGCATACGGCCTCCTTAGTTAGTAAGCGCGCCCAAGAACCAGAATCGAACGAGTCGCTGGCACCGTCGCTGACTGCTACAGTGAAACCAGAGGGCTTCTTGAGGCTTCCCAGAGGACGAATTTCGCAGGTTTGCGCCTCGGCACACACATGTATTTTGCCATCGAAAAACCCCCAAGCATCGTCGCAGGATTTCAACGAATGACCAAGCTTTGGCAGGCGAATGAGCTCCAGGTAAAGCTCTCCTGTAATAGGCTCCGACCCGGGTGGCAGATTTGTATTACCGCGGTTATCTGGGCCCTGCGATTTTTCAGTTGATAGCCCTGTATCGCGCGGCTTTTGTTTAAAGTGGCGCATTAAGAAATATTCTGTGAAAAGTGGAACCGTGAGCCACCGAGAAAATCGCCAACCTTGCAACCAATTCAAGAGCTTATGATGGAAGGCCATACGGTCGAGGAAATTATCTAAGCTTTTTCGGCCTGGTGCCGATGTTCAGAAAGCGAATGACGTCACTCATGTTGGCATTGAACACGAAGCCTCGGGACGCGGAGGTAACAGGCATCCTTTCTTGCTGTGCCGCCTGAACCATGTGGGAAGGCAATGCGCTCGACATCCGAAACAACATGCGAGCGTAATCGTCGGGGAGACGGGACTCATCATCGGGGTAGTAAATAGGATTGGCTGTGGTTTCGGAAATGTGCACATTAAACATCAGAACGTTACCGTCTTTCGTGGTAAGTTGTTGTATCCGCTGAGCCTCAGGGAGAGGATCACCATCTGTAGGCTGGCCGTCGGTAATGTTAATGACCGTCGGCGGGAAGGAGTTGGGATGTTGGGTCACCCAAGGCTCCAAGATGGCATAGGCCACTCGCAAGGCCTCACACATAGGTGTGCCGTTGTCGGCAACAGGCTCTAACCAGATAGGGAAGCGTCGAAGGCGTCCATTCTGTTCGACTTCGTGAATGCGCAAAGGATTGTTAGCAATCTCGGGTATAGGAATTAGTTCGCGGTCTGCTAACGCCCCCTCAAGAGCTGGGGAGACTGTATTGTTTCGCCCGTAGCCGAGCACCCCGACATCATAATAATAGCGGATGCCTTCTCGGGGATTAACTGTGCAGCGAATGCAAAGGTTCATCAGCAACTCGTTGATCACCCGAGCCAACGCTTGGGCTTTAGTTTCGGGCGAGCCACCGACGTTATCGCTCATGGAACCGGACTGATCGATCAGGAATAAGAAACAGCTGGGGTTGGTGCGGCTGATTTCAGCATCGTAGGGCATAGTTCGTCTCCTGGCAAATCCTGTACTTTGTACTTCTCTGTCTTTTATAACGAGAGACGTTGTATGGTTGTGACAGATAAATTGTGCCGACAGTTTTCCCCGCGCTTGTCGAGTCTGGGAAAGATCGTATGATAATGTGTTCTTTCCGGTCGGAAGATGGAAACGAGGAGCTAAGCTATGGGTATGCATTGTGCGATATGTGGCAAGCGACCGGTATATGGGAACCAGATTACCCGACGCGGGAAAGCGAAATATCTGGGCGGCGTCGGCCGCAAGGTAACCGGCATCAGCCGACGGAAATTCAAACCAAACCTCCAGCGGATTCGCGTGGAAATCAACGGGAAAATTTCTCGGCTGCGCGTGTGCACCCAGTGTATCCGCAGCGGTCGCGTCCAACGACCTCAAGTACGCAAAGCTTTTGAGATGCCGAAGGTTTAGACTTTGCTCGCCTGCCTGGGGGCCGGAGCGGAAGCCATTCAAGCACAATATTTCCCAACGAAGAGGTGCGAGGTCATGACTCTGAAGCCGGAAGAGGTCCGTTGGGTTGCCCATCTAGCACGGTTGGAGTGTGCGGAAGAGGAAATCAAGCTGTTTACCGCCCAACTGAACGAAATCGTGGCGTATGTTAATCAGCTGCAGGAGGTCAACACGGAAGGGGTTGAGCCGTTGTCGCATTGTCTGCCCATCAGCAATGTGTTTCGGGCAGATGAACCTGGGGTGTCGCTGACTGTAGATGAAGCCCTGAAAAATGCTCCTGCTCGGAAGGGCGAGTTCTACAGCGTGCCCGCCGTTTTGGAGTAACCACAAAGTAATGATAGTCAGTCCGGGGAGCAGGTATGGAGTTCATTGAGCTGACTGCACGAAGCTTACTCGACTTGCTGGACCATGGGGAGATCACGGCGGAGCAACTAACCTCGGCCTATTTGCAGGTGATACAACAGCGCGATCCGAAGGTTAGGGCGTTTGTCAGTGTTCAGGATGCAGATGCGCTCGAACAGGCTCGCCGCGTAGATGAAAAACGCCGCCGTGGTCAACCGCTCGGCAAACTGGCAGGTTTACCAGTCGCTATTAAGGATGTATTGTGTACTAAAGGCGTGCCCACTACATGTTGCAGCAAGATTCTGCACAGTTTCAGACCGCCTTATGATGCTCATGTTATAGAGCGGTTGAAGGAAGAAGATGCGGTACTCATTGGCAAAACCAACATGGACGAGTTTGCCATGGGATCGTCCACAGAAAACAGTGCGTTTCAGATCACACGTAATCCCTGGGATTTGGAACGCACGCCGGGAGGATCGAGTGGGGGATCGGCAGCAGCGGTAGCAGCGTGCGAAGCGCCGTTGAGCATCGGTAGCGATACGGGAGGCTCAATACGGCAACCGGCGAGCTTATGCGGCGTCGTCGGATTGAAACCCACGTATGGCCGCGTCTCACGCTATGGCTTAGTGGCATTTGCCAGTTCCTTGGACCAGGTAGGGCCTTTCGGCCATGAGGTTTATGATGTCGCCTTGCTTATGGAAGTGATTGCGGGGCACGATAAACGCGATAGTACCAGTGTACCCGAACCGGTGCCCCCTTATCTGGAGAAGTTAGAGGAGCCTGTGCGACCGCTCACCATCGGGGTAGCGCGCGAATATTTCGGCGAGGGTCTGGATGCTGAGGTGGAGCGAGCGGTGCGCGAAGCGTTGGAAGTTTATCGCCGCCTCGGCGCCACCATTCGCGAAGTGTCGCTGCCGCACAGCAAATATGCAGTCGCCACTTATTACATTGTTGCTACCGCGGAGGCCTCTTCCAATCTAGCCCGCTACGACGGCGTGCATTATGGTTACCGTGCTAAGAAATTCGACAACATGATTCACATGTACAGTCGTACACGAGGGGAAGGTTTCGGCTCAGAAGTCAAACGCCGCATTATGCTGGGCACCTATGTGCTTTCGCGCGGTTATTACGAGGCTTACTATTTGAAGGCTCTCAAAGTGCGTCGGCTTATCAAAGAGGATTTCGATAAAGCCTTTGCGGAATGCGATGTGGTGGCCGGGCCAACCTCTCCTACTCCCGCTTTCAAGATCGGCGAAAAAGTCGCCAATCCCTTGGCCATGTACTTGAGCGACATTTACACCAT
>JANWVZ010000009.1 GCA_025056555.1 Gemmatales bacterium
GTCTGTATAACGAATATCCCAATCATCCGTTGCGGGGCGCCGCCGTGGTGGAGCGGGCGGAAGTGCTCGTGTTGCTGGGAGACATGAACGCTGCCAGTAATGAATTGCAACGCTTTCTGAATGAACCGTTCTCCCGCGCGGACGTGGCTCCGTTAGCCCTCCTCCGCTTGGCTGAGCTACACCGTAATCAAAACCGCCCGGCCGAGGCGGTCAAAGTCCTGGAGCTGGCTCGCCAACGGTACGAAGCCGCACTGGGCCAGGATGCCACTAAAGCCGATTGGTTAGCGCAACTGATCTATCAGCACGGTTTGGCTCTTCAGGAAGCAGGCAAATGGCCCGAAGCCCGCGCGACCTACGAAACCGTGCATAAACGTTTTGCTGGACGTCGGGAAGGGGCGGAGGCGGCTTGGCGTATCGGGCAGGTGCGTCGGCTCCAGTCGGCACAACAGCTTCGCGCGGCCCTTGCAGGGCTCCAACAACCTGCGGGTAAACCTGACACCCATCAGCAGGCGCACGCGGCAGCGCAAACTGCCAGCAATGAATTACGCCACACTGCCGAGTATTTCACCCTACTGACCAAAGACAAAACCGTGCTTACGGTGGCTAGCGAACTGGTTCCGCGCCTGCATTACGAGGCGGCCTGGTGCTGGCGTGAACTGATACCCGTAGAACGCGATCAGGCCCGGCAACAACTTGTCGAAGCGTGGCGCAAGAAACAGCCGCCACCGATGAAGGATCAGCCGACCCGCCGTCCGCCGGAGTTTCCGCTGTCGGCGATTCCGTTGCAACCCAGCGAGCAACGCGCCCGCGAGGCTTATCAGGTCGCTATTCAATCCGCCAGTGACAACCCGTTGGCACTCGAAGCCATGTTTGAACTGGCCGAGCTTCTGGCCGAGCGTGAAGAGCATGAAGCGGCCGTGAAATTGCTCCGTCAACTCTTCGACCGCGAACCGCCCGCCGAACTGCAGGAAAAATTACATCTCCGCCTCTCAGCCTGCCTGCTCGCCCAGGGCGATGCAAAAACTGCCTTACAACACGCGCAGCTCGTGCTGCAAAACGAGAAAAGCCCGCTGGCCCCCTGGGCCCGCTACCAGGCTGCGGAATGTTTCTTACGTCTCGGCGATAAGGGCAGTGTCCAGAAGGCCGCGGAACTCTTAGCGGCGTTTCGTGACCAGGGACATCTTCAGCAAGTCGCTGGGTTGAGCGACCGCGCGTTGCTCCGCCTGGCTGATGCTTACGCTCAGATGCAGCAGTGGGTCGCCAGTCGGCAAGCCTGCGAAATTCTCCTGCAGCGTTACCCTCAAAGTCCGCTGCGTGCGGAGGCGCAATTCGGCATCGGCTGGGCTTTACAGGGCGAGAATAATCATGACCCCGCCGTGCAAGCCTATGCCCAGGTGCTGACGATGACACAATCAGCCACGGCAGCGCGGGCGCTATTACAGATCGGGCGGTGTCGTACACAACAGAAACGTTGGGCCGACGCGCTGCAGGCATATCTCGGCGTTCATCTCACTTATGATTATCCAGAGCTGGCGGCGCAAGCCTTGTTCGAGGCCGCTGACGTCGCCAGGCAGTCAAGTCAGGCGGAGCAGGCCCAGAAGCTGCTGGAACAACTGATTCGAGACTATCCGGAGACGCCCGCGGCCAAACAGGCCCGGGAGCGTTTATCTGGTAAACCGTGACACTTCGCATGGCAGCGCTGGCCATGCCCTCAGTGAAGGAGACCAAACGTGACCCGCAAGCACGTTAGCTTCCCGATTGCAGCCACCGCATTCGCCCTGGTATTCGCCTGGTTGGCAGCTGTTCGCCCCGTCAGCGCCTATGTCGAAGTGCCGTACACACTCGGGCGCGTCATCGCTGAATCTACCAACATCGTGGTGATGCGCGTGGAGCAGGTGGATCGCGAACGCAACATCATCGTGTACCGCAAAATCGAAGACCTCAAGGGAAAACATCCGACTGAAATCATTCGCCACAATATTGGCCGGGGCGGCTTTCATCCCCGCGAATGGCAAATCACCATGGAATGGGCGGCCCCGGGAAAGATTGCGGTCTTTTTCCACAATGGCGGTGCCAGCGAAACGTGCATTGATATGTACTGGTACCAGTGCTACGGCAACGGCGATAATTGGAGCATGAGCCATGCCGAGCCGTATCTGCTTCGCAGTTACGCCGGCCGCGCCGACCGACTCGTCCCGTTGCTCCGCGCGATGCTGGCTGGGCAGGAAGTGGTGGTGCCCTGCATGGTGGATGGCGATAAGAACGCCTTGCAGCTGCGCACCGCACGCATTCAACGCATGAAAGCCAGTCTCAAGCTCCTCGATTACAACCCGCAGCGGGATTTCGTCGGTTGGGGTGGTCTGGAAGACGTGCGTCCACTGGCAGGCTGGCCCGGATTCAAACAATTAGCCGTTCTTCCGAAGGTAGCCGCGGCTCGGGGGGTGGCCCTGGCTGACTTCACAGGCGATAACAAACCAGACTTGTGCATTTACGGTGACAGTCGAGTGTCGTTGATTCAGAACGAAGGCAACGCCTTTGCGGAAGCCAGTCTCCCATACACCGGCCCGGCGCGCAGCGCGGAATGGGCCGATTACACGGGCGATGGCAAACCCGACTTACTCCTGGCCACGCCGACAGGCCCACGGATCTTTGCCAACCTCGGCCAAGGGCGATTTCGCGAAGAAACCGTAGCCTTACCCGTCGAGCCTTACCCCGCCTGCCCGACCGCGGTCTGGCTCGACTACGACAACGACGGCAAAGCCGATGTGGTATCGGCCACCAGTTTCCACGGCCTGCGCGTTTACCGCAATCTCGGCAATCCCCAGGGTAACGCGGAACCGAAGTTGCGTCTTGACAAGTGGTATCTCCTCGGCCCCTTCGATAATGCCGACGGTCGCGGCTTTCACATCGCCTATCCGCCCGAACAGGAAATTGCTCTGGATAAGGAATACGTCGGCAAAAGGAATGCAAAAGTGCGCTGGCGCGAGCTGGCCGTAGCCGATGGCCAAGTTCATTCACTGCTGCCCCATTTTGCCGACAGAACCCAGACGATTGCTTACCTGTATCGCGCGATCCATGCCAGCCATGCTGTGGAACTGCCGATTGCTCTGGGCAGCGACGACACGCTCACCGTCTGGCTCAACGGCGAAAAAATCGTGGAAGAAAACGTCTATCGCCCCTGCGCACCAGACCAGACACGAGCCACCTTGAAACTCAAGCCCGGCGTCAACCACCTGTTGCTGAAAATCGGCCAAGGCGACGGCGAATGGGCGTTTTATTTCCGGGCCGAAGCACCGCAGCAACCCGTAACTCATCGCTTCGAGGATGTCTCAGAGCGTGTCGGACTCGGCCCAAATGGCCTAACGGCCTCCGTGCGGACACAGTTTCTCGTCACGGCTGACTTCGACACCGATGGCCGGCAGGATTTACTCGTCTGTGGCGACCGGACCTTCCTGCTTCTCAATAAACCCGAAGGTTTCCGAATCGCTGAGAACTGTGGTCTGGAATTTCGTGTTACCACAGCTAAGCCTTTCGTTACCGATCTCGATGGAGATAAACGGCCCGATGTGCTCGTGCCCCAGTCGGATGGCTGTCGAGTATTCCGCAACCTCGGCTCCGCCCGCTTTGCCGACATCACGGCAGAAACCGGTGCCCTGGCCCAGGTTCGTGTGCCCGTTCAAGCCCTGGCCTGGGGCGAATGGAGCACGAACGGTCGCCCCGATCTGTTCCTCGGTTGTGTTGGGACCTATAACCGCATCCTGCGCCAGGAGGCCCCGCTACGCTTTGTGGACATTTCCGAGGAACTACGCCTGTATCAGCGTATCTTCCAAACCCGAGCCACAGCGGTGGCCGATCTCAACGGCGACCGCGCGCCCGACTGGATTCTCATCAACGACGGTCAGGACAGCGTCGTGCTCTTCAGCGACCCGAATTATTGGGCCACGAAAATGGCTCAAGGAGAAAACCGCACCTCCGTCGGCCAGTAGTGCGAGGCAGGGGTCATGAGCGTTGCATCAGGAGTGGAGGGCCTGTCCTCCGTAAGAAGTCCCACCAAGTCTGCCACGAACCTGACGCGGCAGAAAACTGGTGCGCAGCAACCTGAGGCTTCGGAACTTCTTCCGGAGCCAGTTTTCACTGGTCGGAAACTGACTCCTGAGGAGTTCTTGCCGATCGCGACACGAAGCGAAACCAGAAAACTGGAATTGGTGGGCGGGAAGATTGTGCCCATGTCGCCGGTCAGTGTTACGCACGGCCTGGTGCAGATGGAGTTGGCCGTTCTCTTGGGAAGCTTCCTTCGGGAACATCAGTTGGGGCGAGCCGCCACGGAGGTCGGCATTGTCCTGAATTTCGGAGACACCCAGGTGGTTCGCGGCCCCGATCTCGCCTTTTGGTCGCAAGAAAAACTTGCCCAGCTTGAAACTGACCAGGGATTTACGCGCGTCGTGCCCGACTTGGTAGTGGAAGTCGTTTCGCCTCATGACAGCTGGGGCTATCTCCTTCAGAAAGTACTGGAGTACCTTGCGGCCGGCGTGCGGTTGGTCTGGATTGCTGACCCGGAAACACGCTCCGTAACCGTGTGGCGTCCCAACCTGCAAGGCGCAATTTTGCGCGCGGACGACACACTCCAGGGTGAAGACGTCCTTACCGGTTTTTCCAGTCCGGTCGCCCGTATTTTCGCCTGAAGCCAATTTTCTACCGATAATAGCGCGAATACTGGGCCAAGGCTAAGAGCACGGAGGGGTTCATGGCACGTAAGCTGCGGCTACTCGCATTCCTCCTCGGGGCGATGCTCGCGGGCGTCGGTGCCGTTGGGGCGGATTGGCCCACGCACCGAGGGAACGCGGCGCGAACGGGAGCCTGGGGCTCACCAACGGGGCCACGGCAACCGAAGGTGCTCTGGGTGTACCGTAGCACAGAGCATTACCTTGCCTCTCCCGTGCCGACCCCGAAGACACTGTTAGTCTCTGGCTTGGGTGCGTTCAACAGCCCCATCCTGCGAGCCTTGGCTCTGCAGGGCGAGAAAGCGGGCCAAGTCGTCTGGTCGAAAAGCGTACCCGTGTTGAAACTGCCGGTGGTATGTCCCCCCGCATTGGCGGGCCACCGCCTCATCTTTGGCGACGGTATGCATCAGACTGATGGCGCCACGCTACGCTGTCTCGACGCAGAAACGGGCCTTCTGTTATGGCAGGTCGAATTTCCAGGACGATTAGTCCACATCGAAAGCGCCCCGACAGTCGTCAACCAGCGCGCTTATTTCGGAGCTGGCAACGGTGGGGTAGTGTGTGTGGATTTTTCCCGTCTGACCCTTGAAGGCAAGGAAACGCCGGAAGACGCAGCACGTCACTTCGTCTTGCAACGCTGGCAAAGCCTGTCGGCACAATACGAGGCAGATCGCAAGAAAAACCCCGATACCGCTGTGCCACCGAACGAATCACAATTAGCTGTGCCTTTGGCCCGCATCGCATGGCAGGTCGGTCAGGAAAAATGGCATGTGGACGCACCGGTCAACGTCGTGGGCCAGCGCGTCCTGGCAGGTTCCGCTTACTTAGAGATGGAGAAGCTGGGCGAACGGACCCTTCTCTGTCTCGATGCAGACACCGGTAAGGTGCTCTGGCAACAGCCACTACGTTACAATCCGTGGGCAGGCCCCACTGTGACTGGCGACGTTGTGCTCATTGGCGGGAGCAACATTCGCTTCGACACGCGCTTGGCCAGTAAAGCCAAAGGTGAAGTGGCCGCTTTCCGCCTCAACGACGGTCAGCCGCTTTGGCAACGCGAAGTTGCCGGCGGTGTGCTCAGCACCATCGCCGCGCACAAGGGGCTGGCTATCGTCACTGCCACCGATGGCCGCGTGCGTGCTCTCGATCTGGCCACCGGACAGTTACGCTGGAACTACGACGCCAGACAACCGTTCTTCGCTGGGCCAGCCGTTTCCGACGAGGCCGTCTATGCCGCCGACCTTAGCGGCACAGTTCACGCCCTGAGCTTGGAAACAGGGCAACGTCTATGGACTCTTTCGCTCGGCCAGGACCCCGCAGTAAATGCGCCGGGCCTGATATTTGGCTCACCGGTGCTGGCTCACGGTCGGCTCTACCTGGCCACATGCAATCATGAAGGCCCCCATCTCCGCCAACCCACGGTCGTCGTCTGCATCGGCGATGCTCAAGTCGCTCCCGCGCAATGACACAACGCTTTGAGACAACTGGAGGAAATCGGAAGGAGAAACCATGCATCGCAAAGCGGCAATCACGATAGCCTTCGTTTGGCTTTTCGCTTCCCTCTTGGCACCAGCGCAGGATCAAAAGGAGCAAACGAAAGAGCCGATCCTGCTCGTCAAACCCGAAGAACGCGCTGTGATCCTGCACTGCCGCATCGCCCCGCGTAAGCTACCCCACTTGAAGGAAATCTATCCCCTAGAAGTTGTCGCAACCTATCCGCACGACGGTGATCCGAAAGGCCAGAAAGCGCACGAGACCGTTGTCGTATTCAGCGGCGTCAAGCCCAGCGAGGTGCACCGCGCCCTGGAAAGTTTCGGCCTGAAACCTGGCAAACCAGCCCTGGGCGAAGGCCAAAAAGCCGAGGGGCCGCTGGTACGCATCTTTCTCGAAATTCCATCGCCCGTCGGCGGCTGGCAGCGCTTACCGATCGAACGCTGCATGGTCGACCGACGCACCAACAAGCCTCTGCCCCCGTTGAAGTGGCACTTCACAGGTTCCGTTTACAAACAGCCTGACCCGGACAAGCCCGAAAAAGTTTATGCGGCCGATCTTAGCGGCACGCTCATCGCCATTTTCCCCGTAACTAACGAAACCGTGATCCAAAGCGAACTGACCATGAAAGATGAACCTGTCATCAAGCTCGAACTTAGTAAATCGCTGCCCAAAGAAGGCACTCCCGTCCGCTTGGTCATCGTCGCCGAAAAGTAAGTTCTCATAACGAGGTTTCATAACCCTGTAGGCCCTGATCTGGGAACAGCCACTTCGACTGAACTGACCTTTAGCGGTCCGTGATAAGTTCTTAGGTATCAAGTCCACGCTGATTTCTCTGGCGCGCCTGGAAAAACATCGCACGCCTGGGAAAACACCGCACGCCTGAAAACAATTAACCTCGACCAGCATGTTGTCTTACTTACCTGGTCAAGGCATATAACTGCCCGGTGCCAGTACTAGGCGAGTGAGTGTTACCGAATTGAGGAACTCAGGTCTTAGCCGCAGCTAACTTCTCGGTGACTGATTGCCTGTGCCTGCAGGATGTTAATGATTCGTTCCAAATCATAACAGCAATACTGCCAAGTCTATCGGATCATTTGTTGTACCTGCCAGGATGTTAATGATTCATTCCAAATAACCGCGATCCTTAGCTATTAGTTGCTGACGGAGTTTGTATCGTTGAGCCAGAAAGGTAGTTCTATGCACTTGGATTTCGTAATTAGAAAGCAGCGCCAAGAGGTCGAAACAGGGGAATGTCGCAGGGAGTGAAAGACAATATCAGGGGGGAGGTGCGTTGGTGTGGCAAGTATCGGGTGGAGCCAATTGCTGCGACGCAGACCTTCACACTTGAGTAGAGCGAGGTGCCTCACCGTCGGAATTGTCTGGCGGAGCGTCTGTGGGCCCCAGGACAACGTCGTTGGAGTTGCCGTTGGGAAGTTCCAGGGAAACCGCGCCGGGATGACGTTCAGGTGGCTCGATAAGGGCTTCGTCGCGCTGAGCTGCACGCTCCCGCACCTGCGCCATCTTTTCCATGTAGGGGCGTTCGCTGCGGTAGTAAAAATATAAAGCAATTGCCGAGATGAACACAATGCCGCCGACGATGGAGACTACCGTGAGCAGCAACGTGCCCCAATCTTCCCCGCGAGTTGGTACGGGGAGTTCGACGGTGTAGCCGACCACGACGGGAAAATAAAGGCGAGCAGGCCGCGGTTTGTTGGTGGGGCGAGCCCGAGGCGGTTCCGGAGGGGCCTCGATTTCGACGACCTTCAGATAGTAGCCGACAAAGACAGTATGCGGAGCGAAGAGACGAAGCCAATCTTTTTCAGGAGGGGCCGGTTCCGGCAGGTGTGTGAAGAGAATCCAAACCGGTCGGTCGCGTAAGCCGTCCTGCTCGAGCACGCCCTGATAAATGTACTCCGGCAACCCGCCCGTGCCGCCCCGCTCCAAAGGGAAACGTTTGATCCAGATAAGAGTTCCCCGCAGGCCAATCACCTCGCCGCGATAGCGGTGCGGTTTATCGCGCAACAGTTCGTAAGGCACGTTCCAGCGGGCATCCTGATGGAGCCGCTGCAGAAAATCTTTGCCGCTGGCCCGAGCTTGCTCGAGAACGAGGGCGATGAGATGATAGCGGGCATCGGCGTCGAGTCGTTCACGGCGGAAGAGAGGATTGTCGGCAGCGGCCGAAGGTTCGAGGAGGAAACCTTCGCGGTCGCGGGCACCGCGCAAGATTTCTGCATCGGGGGGCAGCACATAGCGAAGGCGGCTCGGTGGCACCGGCTTGACGGCCAAGGGGGGGTCCGCAACAGGTGTGGCGTAGGCCAATGCGTCCAGCGATAACCAGGAAACGGCCCATCGTGCGACCGCCCAGTCTCCCGGCAGCACGGCGGTGCCGCCAGCCACGATCAGACCCACCTGCCCCAGTTCATACACCTCCAGGGGAGCCGAGGGTGCTTGCTCTGCGCTATGCGAGGTTTCGCGGTCGGGTGTTTCGGGCTCGGAGGTTGATGCGTCGCTGGAACTCAGCGCGGCTGGGTCCTGTTGGGGCACATTCCGCACCCATTGCCAGGTAGCGGGATTACGAAAACGCACGATGGCCAACACGATCAGCACCAGGAAAGAAATCGCCAAAGCCAACCGAATCAGGTCGCCAGGACGAAATCCACTGGGAGGTTCAGGCAACGGGCGTCGGGACATGGCAGCAGTCCTCCCTCGAAGTGCAGCACGAATTCGCGTTGCGGCGCTGCAGGGGTCTGGGAATTACTGATGAAGCAAATCCAGCTCGACGTTGGGGAAAAGGTCTTCCGGTTCGGTCTTTCCTTCGGGTTGGTAACGCCGACAGGCGTCCATGAGCTGCATGGCTAAACCCCAGGGCATGCGTAAAGTGCCCCGCAACACGATTTGCTTTTCAGTAGTATATTTCTTTTTCAGTTCTACCAGAGCCTTATGGAGCCTTTCGATGTAATACTCGGCGGTGACGTCGCTCTCGGTGGCCGGCGGTTTGATAACAATGCGTTCTCCGCTGCCATGAATGATTTCGAGGGCGTCGAGTTTGCCGTCCGGACGGGAGCGGGCGATCACGATAATGTGGGGCTTGGTTTTTGTTTCCACAGGAGCCACTTGCGGACTGGTAACCGGTTTGGACTCGCCGCCGGATTCACCCGCCGCCAAGGCGATGGTAAATTGGCCCTCCATAGGGGTCGGATTGTAAGTGAACACGAAAAAGGTCAGAATCTGGAAAGCCATGTCCAGGAACGGCGTGATGAATACTGCAGTGCTGTCGAAAGACATCTCGGTACCGGAAGCACGTCTGCGGTTTGCCATGAGCGATACCCTTATATCTCCGTATCGGTCAGCCCTGCCCGGAGAAACGATGGGCCGTCAGGACTGAAAGGTTCCAGGCGATCATTAGAGTAAGGCTCCGCGTATCCTCACCGCAGGGACTGGCGGAGCCATGGCCGCGTCCATTCATTCCCTAGCCCAACCGTCAGGGGAGATTTACGGGCTGGCTGCGGTCGGCTTTTGCTGGTGAATGGTAGCGCGCAAATCCACTTTCTTGAAGCCTTCAAAATTGCACTGGGCGATCAAATGGGTGACCGTGCCATACAAGGCATCGCGGTCGGCGCGGAGAATCACCGGGACGTCAATAAGACGTCGGCCCCCTTCCAGCTTGGTGACTTTTTTCGGGTCAGTGACCTCGATGGCTCGAGCAATGTTCGCCAGGAAGCGTTGCGCGGTGGCCAGTCCGTTGCCTTCCGGCAAAACCTTAATCTGTTCGGCTTCTGGGCGTTGCTTATTATCTCTGGGCAGATACCCGATCCTGACCAGATATTCACTGACTTTCTCCAAATCCGCGTCGGTGGCCTGTTCAACCAGGAAGACAATCTTCGGTTCCAAACTGCGACGTTCCTCCTCGGACATTCGGCCTTCACTGCGTTGGCGATAGGTGAGAATCGAGACCTTAGTGGTGCGAGGTGAAATCGGCGTGCGTACGACCTTGCCGGTCTTAGGGTCGCGCACCGGTTTTCCGTCCGGACCGATGACGTCTTCGCGGACCACTTCCATGTTGACCACGATGACCTGGATGTCGGTCTTCGGCGGTAACTCGCGGGCCGACACCGACGAGGGCAATAACACATTGGGGTCCACCTGATCCATGACGAAATTGACGCACATCATGAAGAACATGATGAGTTGGAGAACGACGTCGAGAAGCGGCGTCAAGTTCAATTCCATGCGTTCTTCAGAACCGACAGCTGCGGCCATGTGAGATGTCCCCTCTTCGATGAGCGAACCGATGGACGATGGTCAATAAATCCAGCTTGGCTAACCTTGGGCACGAGGCTGTACCTGGGAAGCCGCGGCTTCCGCAGGCCGCTGATCGGTCGAGGCAGTCGCCCCGGCGCGTGGAGGCGTCGCCTGCGGTTTACTGGCGAAGTACATTTGCACCAGCAGGTCGTCCACCATCAGGCTGATGTCGTTGATGATACGGTCGAGGCGGTTATTGAAGAAGGTGTAAGCCGGAATCGCCAGACACGACAGGAAAATCCCGACCAGGGTAGCATTGAGGGCGTGGGAAATACCGTCAGCCAGCTTGGCCGGATCTGGCGTACCGCCGCCGCCAAGTTCCGCAAAACTTTGGATCATACCGGAAACCGTACCAACCAGACCAATCAGTGGACCTAGGGTGCCGACGATGGCTATATAGCCGACGAAACCTTTTTTCTTGGAACGAAGGTTATCGAGCATGGCGTGAACTGCGTCGCGTGCTTCTTCCAGACCGTGCTGCAGGCGGGTCATGCCGGCGGTCATGACGCGGGCAAAAAACGAACTTTCGGCTTTGACCGTCTCAAAAGCCTGTCGGAACTGTCGCTTGGCAATCGCATCTTCGATCATTTCCACGAGGTCAGGGGGCATCATGGCACCGCCACGCACGTCCATGAGCAACCAAACCATCATGCCCACGAAGAAGAAATAAATACCAATCAGGACATAGCCAGTGACCGAGGTGAACAGGAAGTGAATCACGGAACTGGCCAAATCCCCTCCAGATTTGCCCTCGGCTGCGGAAGCGACCGAACTGGCCAACAGCCAGACCAAGCCTGCCAATCCCGCCTGGAGCACCCGACGAAAAGATTGGGAATTGCAGAACATCGTCTGTCTCCCTCGTGGTGAATGACTAGCGTGATGGGTATCCCGACGCCGCTGCAGGTTCCTGGCAAGAACCTCTGCCCTACGTGCCGGCGAAAAGCCCAGGTGTTATGAGAAATTCACTGGAGCCGACAAGCCACGCGCAGCCGCAAGCCAGCCCGTGGCATTTGTTAGACGCATCCGGGAGCGTCGAAGTTCTCTCCCGAAGGTTAGTCAGCTCTGTTGCGGCAATCCGCGTTGGTTGAAGGCGGAGGGCTTGCCGTCGCATTCTAGAGTCATTGTACATTCAGATTGCGACTTCGTCCCTGGAATGTCAAGGGGTTAGCGCTGTGCTGGTCGCGGTGGCTCAGGATTTCTGCTGGGAACGAAAGTCCCCGCCCACAACCGCAGGCATGGTCCCGGTAACGGAGGCATTGGCGCGGTGGCCATCCGGCAGGAAAATACACGAACCACACCGCTCCAACACGCGCTGGATTTCCTGCAGGGAGCCTACGGGGGTCGCATACATGTTGCGAACGATGGGCTGCGGCAGTGAACCATAGAGGTAAATGCTGGCGCGGCGAGTAGCGACGGCCAGGTACCAGATACTCAGCGTATCGGCCAGAAAGTCTCGGCGGGCGTGGGAAAGTAACGTAATGGGATTATCGAATTGCTCCAACTGACGAGCCGCGGGGCCAAGTGTTTCGGCATTGATGTGGGCTAACGCGAAGATTTTACCTCCCGGTTGTACCAGTCGGGAAGCCACGGCCAGCGCCCGCGTCAGGTCTTCAAAACTGAGCCAGCGGGGATCGCCACTGAGGGCGGTGACCACGACTTCCGCCCGCCAGGGAAAACGGTAATCCTGCGCCAAGGCCAAAGCTTCCCGCACCCGCGGCGCGATTTGAGCCAGCGGACCGGCCAGGATTGCCTGGACGTCATCTCCCCGTCCGGGGACTGCGGCCACCCAGAATGGTACGCCCAATAACCAGCTGACCTCCTGAGCCTCGCGTAACGCGAGGTTGGGTTTTTCTCCGGGCGGTTCGGCCACCGCTCGACGGAGAAACTCGCGGCGGACCTCTTCGTCGGCCAGGGAAGGAAACAGGTCTCCAAAGCCGCCGCCAAAACCCAGAACCGGGTCATACGAGGCCGGTCCCACCAGGATGATTTGATCGGCCTCGACCAGTGTACGATTGAGATACAAGCGCCGCCCGGCCTGCGTGGCCGCCAGATAGCACAGGCGCTGACGGTTTTTCGGGTCGTGTTCTTCGACTCGAATGGCGGCATACTCCTGCGGCAGTTGCTCGCGCCAGGGAGGCGGTGCTACTCCGGGTAAACGGGGCGGACAGAGCAGCGTCGCACGCTCCAGGTGAATCCCCGCCTGCTCGATGTGCTCCAACACCGGCACTAACAGATCAGGCAGTCGCCGATAGTGTTCATTCACCAGAATGGCCAGGGAGTCGTCGGGAGTGAGGGCCTGCCGCAGGGGCGGAAAATCCAAGGGAGATTCCAGCGCATTGCGCACGGCTGCAGCAACGTCCGGGATCGCCTCCGCGTTGTCTCTGCGGTTGACCGGACGCAACAGGCACTTGGCCGGCACACGGAACTGTGCCTCATCCTGTCCATATTGCAGCGCCAGCGTGACATGTTCCTCCATGCCGCACTCCCTTTCGCCGTTATTGTACGATACAACAACAGCATGCTGTATCTGGTGGATGGCTACAATGTGCTTTATGCTTCGGGTTATCTGAAGCGGGGCAGCGACAGTGGCGCGGCAGAACGTGCCCGCCGCGCGCTACTGCAACGTATTGTCGGCGCTCTGGGCGCTGAGGCGGAGCAGGTCATCGTCCTGTTTGATGCCGCTCGGGCACCACACTGCATGTCTCGCGAAGAGAAGTTCGGCCCAGTTACTGTTCGATTTTCGCCGCGTTCTCAAGATGCCGACTCGGTTATGGAATCCTTACTTTCCGGCTATGCCAGTGCCCAGGTCGTTGTGGTCTCGGCGGATCGCCGTTTGCGACAGGCGGCGCGACGACATAAGTGCCGCGCCTGGTCGCCGGAGCAATTCCTCGCCTGGCTGGAGAAACGTCGTCGGCAACGCATCCAAGGCAGGCAAAGTGCGAACGACAAACTCTCCCCTGCGCTACCAGACAAAGACACTTGGCTTCGTGAATTTGCCCACCTCGATCAGGATCCCTCTTTGGGCGAGCCCGAGCCATTTGCTGCGCTTGATCCCGAATCGTTGTCGCTGGAAAACCAAGACCGTCCTCCTCGGCCACCTCCCTTCCGTCGCTGAGCAGGATGCAAGACCGGTCTGGTCGTGCCTTGACACTGAGTTATCCAAGCGCTGTTTCGCAGCACCATCTGCCCCATGATTGTGGGAAATCCGGTTTCGGCAGGCCTTTATGCCAACGGCGGAAACTGGCAGCAACGCAGCTCCATGCGGGCTATCCCAGTCTGCAACAACAGGTCGTGTTCCAGGCTTATAATCCATCCAGTGGCTGATGTGCCCGGCGATGTTCTACGCTTAGCTGATCTGCCCGGCGATGTCCTAGGCTTAGTCGGCGGGCGTCGCGAGGCGTCAGGCAAGCAATAGACGCGCAGGGGAGGGTGTATGGCCCGCTATTTTCATTTCCGCACTCTCCAAGATGTGCAACAAGCTGCCTTACAGCTGGGTGCGGAGGTGGTGGTGCAGGAAGACCTCTCGCCCTTATGGCAGCCAATCACCGTCGGGCCTTTCCGCGTGGGAAATCGGTTGTGTATTCAACCGATGGAAGGTTGCGATGGTACCCCCGAGGGTGCCCCTGGCGAGCTGACCTTGCGCCGATATCAACGTTTTGGAGCGGGCGGTGCCAAACTGATCTGGGGCGAGGCTACCGCTGTGCTTCCTGAAGCACGGGCGAATCCGCGGCAATTGTGTCTGACACCGCAAACTGCCCCGGCCCTGGCGCATCTGTTGGAAACTTGCCGCCAGGCTCATCGTCAGGTCTGGGGCAGCGATAGCGACTTACTGGTCGGCCTGCAATTAACCCACTCCGGCCGATACAGCCATTTCCGCCCTCTGTTAGTCATGCACGACCCGTTACTGGACCCGTTGACCTTCGACCGCAGCACGGGCCGCTACATAAACTCCGATTACCCGCTCCTCAGTGACGATGACCTGCTCCGCATTCTCGATGCCTTTATAGCAGCGGCACGACTGGCTTGGCAGATCGGCTTTCAGTTTGTGGACATCAAACAATGCCACCGCTATTTACTGAACGAACTGCTGGCTGCCCGCTTGCGTCCGGGCCGATTTGGTGGCTCCTTGGAGAACCGCACGCAACTGGTCCGCCTGATGATTCAACGGTTACGTCAGGAGGTTCCCGGTCTGCTCATCTTCACGCGGCTGAACGTTTATGACGGAGTCCCCTATCGGGCGCCCCCGCATGCTCCTCAGTCGCCGGGAGAACCTTGGCCGTTTCATACCCCCGTCCTCACTTCCTGGGGCACCTCGACGGAAGATCCCTTGCAACCCGATCTCACCGAACCATTGCGTTGGATCGCCGAGATGCGCCAATTAGGGGTGAGCGCGGTCAATGTCAGCATGGGAAATCCCTACGCTTCGCCACACCTGACACGTCCCTTCGAGTATCCGCCCCCCGACGGCTACGAGCCCCCCGAACCTCCCTTGCTGGGAGTGGCTCGGCATTTCCGACTCACCGAGATGGTGCAACGCACCTTCCCCGATTTGCTGGTCGTGGGAAGTGGCTATAGCTATCTGCAGGAGTTTGCCTTTCACGCGGCTGCCGCGAATCTGGCCCAAGGGCGAGTAAGTGTGGTTGGCGTCGGTCGGGCCGCGTTGGCGCAACCCGATTTTGTCCTGCAGCTTCGCCAACACGGGCGCCTGGAGCGCCGCCGCGTCTGCCGTACTTTCAGTTACTGCACCGCCCTGATGCGCTCCAAACATCATCCGCTCGGCCAATTTCCCACCGGGTGCCCTCCGTTCGACAAGGAGGTTTATGGCCCGATCTGGCAACAGGCGCAATCCCGCTAGCCGTACGGAAGTGCAGGCGCGGCCGAAGCTGCACACCGGCCTGACCATGTCGTCTTCGCTGGCCCCTTCCTCGCTTCCTCTTGCTATAGCACGACCCACTTCGTTACGCCAAAGCTATACGCGAACAGAGACGACTTGCCCAGTCTCGTGATTAAGCGGCGACTGGTCGAACCGACCGTAGGCTTCTGAAGCAACGAGGCAGAGGTTGCTGAAAGCGGATCCGACGGCACCGAGCTATACCTACTTGCTGACGTCTGTTATGTCCCTGCCAGTTTCGACCAATAGGAATGCTCATAATAACATATAAGCCCCGACGGCCTACAGGGCGCTGAAAACCGATGCGCCTCTGGGAACTGCCGCTGGCACGGTCATAATGGTGTGACAAACCGGCCTCCATGCGGCAAAGCGCCGCCAGCACCTGTGCCGCGGACCGGCCGTGAGGGTCCCGGTTCCTGCATGGGGAGGGATTTGTCGAAAAACGGGAGACATCCGTTGCTGGCCGATTCGCGCTCGCCAAAGCGCAAACGGTCCAGGTGCACGGCTCAGCCAAGATCATGCGATGACTCCAGAATCTCCGTCCCAACCCGGTGCTCTGAGCGACGTGGCTCAAACGCCGCCGACCATGGCGCCCGGCGTGGAACGCCCAGACCGGGTTGAACCACCAGGCGCTTCCCTGCCGTCTGCCAAGTCGGAGACCGTGTTGTCCGCGGTGTTTTTCGCCCTGGCACTGATTTTCCTGGCCGAATTGGCCGGCTTCTCCCACCGCTATGGCAGGTCGGGCGTACAGTCCTGGGAAATTCGCCTCATGGGCAGTGCCCTGGCCGTGGTCTGGCCCATGTTTGCCTTCGAGGCCATGGTACGCTGGTACTTAGGTTGGCGTCGCGGCCAATGGCTTCGCGGATTGGTGCAAGCCCTTGTCGTGTTCTTCGTGCCCCCGCTGCGCCTGGGTTTTCGCGGATATTATCGCCAAGACCAGATCTGGCTGCCTTTTCTGGGTTGGCAAAACGCGGACAAGCAGCTTTACCGCCGGCTGGAGCGGTTCTTCAGCATCCCGATGGTCTGTCTGGCGCTGCTCGTGTTACCGATCCTGGTGTGCGAGTATGGCTGGCCGGAATGGCGCGACCAACATGCCTGGTTTGGCCTGGCACTCGACGCCGCCTCCGCGGTGATCTGGCTGGCGTTTGCTTTCGAGTTTATCGTGCTCGTAAGCCTGAGCGCCAACCGTTGGCAATTTTGTGTTCGCCATTGGATCGAGCTGCTGATTGTGCTGTTGCCGCTGGTGGAGGTCCTACCGATGCTGGTAACGGACTTGGTGCCGACTATGCGGTTGTTACGGGTTCTACGGTTGCAGCAGTTGGGGCGGTTTGGCCGCGTCTATCGTTTGCGGGCTCTGCTGACCAAACTTTGGCGTTCTTTCCTGGTACTCGAAATTATTCAGCGGCTGACAGGCCAGACGCCGGAAAAACGTTTACGCCGACTGCGGGAACTGCTGCAGGCCAAGTTGGAAGAAATCGAGGAACTGAAAGGAGAGATCGCTCAGCTGGAAGCCCAGGTCGAAAAGGCTCACAGTGCTGCGGAAGGTACCATGAGGGTGAAAGGCCAGACGTAGGCTTGCACCAGGGTCATCCCACCGACGACCGCCGCCAGGATTATGCTGTGCCAGATGACCGCTTTGAAGATGTCGGCCTCGCGACCGATCTGATGAGTGGCGGCGGTCGCGACACAGATGCTCTGCGCGTCAATCATTTTGCCCATGACGCCGCCGGTGCTGTTGGCCGTGCAGATCAATACTTGCGCCTGTTCCCGCGTCAGATAGCGAAACGCCTCGGGATGATGGCTGTAGATCTCGTTGGCCGTAATCTTCTGCAAGCTGCCGAACAACGCATTGCTCCCCGCGTCGGTGCCGGTCAGGAACACGCCCAACCAGCCGAGTATCGCTGCGAAAAACGGATAAAAGATGCCCGTTTGCGCAAAGGCCACCCCCAGCGTCGCATCCATTCCCGCATATCGGGTCACATAACTCAGCCCCAGCATCAGGGCAATGGTCGGAATCGGGATTTTCATCTGGAAGCATGTCCTGCGCAACACGCGGGCGACTTGAGACGGGGTCATGCGGAGCAGGCACATCGAAAGACACGCCGCCAGAAACACCGCAGTTCCCGGCGCCGTCAGCCAGGCGAAGTTGAAAACGGCGCGTTCAGGCTTGGGCGCCAGACGCTCCGACAGCATCACTGCGGGTGCCGTGTTGACCAGCGGCAGGAGAGTAGGCGTTGGTGACAGCGCGCCGACCACATACGCCGCCGACTCCTCCGCCCGTACCAGATGCAGTTTCGCATCGCGATGCACCTCTTTGTCAAGCCCGGGGATAGGCATGAGGTAATTCGTCTGCCACGGGCCGATGATTCTCACAGGGCCTTTGCTTTCCATTTGCCGCACAATACCAGTCAGCATCAATAAAACCGACATAATGGCGAAAGGCGTCCAGGCTAAGGCCACTTGTCGTGCCGTCAGCGGCGCGGATTCCGCAGCTGGTGCCGCTGGTGCAACGGCACTGAGCACCGCAGCCGCTTCTCCGTGCGCAGGAACTGCGTTCGATGCGCGGGACGCGCCCGCCATCGGCTGCCGTCGTCCATTCATGTCGTAATGCCAGGCGCGGCGCGGCTGCCAATACTTGAGGAAAATTGCCGTTAGGATGAGGGAAAAAATCCCGCCACCGATGTCGGTCATCGGCCACATCTCGGCCCCAGTCCAGAGGTGAAAAGTCGCGAAGGTGTATTGAAAAATGGCAAACGATCCCCCCGCCACCAGGATCGCGGGCAGGACCTCGAAGGTTTCTTTCCAGCCGCACATGCACCGCACCATCCACAGCGGAATAATGCACGACAAGAGCGGCAACTGGTGTCCGGCCATAACACTCAGCACGTGCCCCGGTAAATCGGTTACTCCATTCAAGACAATGATGGGGGTGCCCAATCCGCCGTAGGCCACCGGTGAGGTGTTGGCAATCAGACACAAAACCGCCGCCAGAAACGGGTCAAACCCCAAACCCACCATAATGGCGCCGCAGATCGCTACTGGAGTGCCACCGCCAGCCGCACCTTCAAGAAACGCGCCGAAACTGAACCCAATCAACACCGCTTGAATCCGCGCATCGGGGGAGAGTTCCGCCACCGAGCGCCTCATGATGGCGAACTGCCCGGTTTCCACGGTAATGTTGTAAAGCAACATGGCGTTGAAAATCGTCCAGCCAACCGGCAACATGCCGAAGAGCACCCCATGGACAAACGACGCCACGGCCATGGGCGCCGGCATGCCGTACACCGTAACGGCAATGACTAGCGCCGTGATCGCGCCGCCCAAACCCGCTTTTGGCGCCAGCCACCTCATCGGCACCAGGAGCCAGAACAACACCAGCACCGGCAAACCGGCGAAAAACGTGGACAGCCAGGCATTGTTCAAGGGGTCCAGGTTCTGATGGTAGGCGAACAGCATAGTGGTGGGACATTCGCGGGCCTGGAGGTTACGCCGGGAGGCGTGTCATAAGTCGGCATTGTAGCGAACGGTTTCGTGCCCTTCCAGTGAATCCAGTTAAATCCAAATGCCTGCCCGCACCGAGTTCCCGGTATAAATCGCGTTCTGAAGGGCTTCCTGGGAATGTAAGCAAATTCAGACGCCCACCCGCAGCAGCCCTCGTGCTTCCCTTAGCCGTCGCCGTGTAACAGCGCAGCCAAAGCGAGCATAAGGCGTTCATCCAGGAGTTGCTCCGCGCCAGGGCTGAAGGTGAGCACAGTGGTATCCGACCAGGAAAGCTCCGTGCGGCTCTGCGCCAGAACGTACGACGAGCCCGCCAGGCGCACCTGAAAGGTCCCACGAAACGGACGCAAAGCGAAGGGCATCAGAAAAAACACGAGGCGCAGCAGGCCCATCGGCAACAACAAAAGCCAGCGAACCAATCCGGGCAGCCAGAACGTTTCTTCGACGAGCAGATCGCAGTTCCAGGTTGGAACCTGGACGCGCCAGCGACGGCGCGTCAGCCAGCGAAGCAGTCCATGAGGACGATACATCCGCGCCAGCACCTGCGCCGCAGCATCTTCGATTATCCACCAGCCGCCAAATACGATCACCCAGAACGAAGTCGGTCGCAGCACCAGCCAAGGCCTTTGCCGCACGAATTTGCCCATCGTGTGCACGGTGGTACGGAAACGCGGCACGCTCGACTTGTGCCACAAATACAGGGGATACAGTCCCACTACCATCGCGACGATGAAGACCGAAACAATTGGAACTGCCTGGGGATTTCCTGCGCGAACCACCACCAGCAACACAGCACAACTGAACAACAAAACATAGGCCCAGCCCATCAGTAAAGCCAACACCAGGAGGAAATAAACGGTCTCCGCCCAGCGAAGCGGGTAGCGCACGTAGCAGATCACTCCCCGCCAGTCCTCCAGCCAGGCTCGCGAAAGAATATGAAAGGCCGAGCGGCAACGCACCCAGGGAATCCGCGATGCCGCTTTGTCCGCGTCGGGGCTATTTCCCGACCACGAAGCAGGCACTACGACAAAATAATTGCGACATCGGCCACATTGCACCGTTTGTCCCAGTAGTTCCAGGCTCAAGGAGAACTCTGCCTGGCAACAGTCGCACTGCGCCCACACTTGCCGCTGCGACAGGTGCTGGGGCTGCTTTGTTTCCACGGCTCATCCATCCCGATTTGACCGCTTTCCCAAAGACAAAAGATATCCCTCGCTCGGGCTCTTACGCCCTTCCTGAAAACTTTCCAGTATTCATGGCTGCGCATCATTCTTACGAAGCGTCGGGGGCTCAGAAAACTCACCCAGCCACCAAGGCCTTACGCCCCCAACGGGTCGGGAGACACTCGTATGCCCGCAGGCGTGATGAAAGGGGCGCTCCGGGCGTAAGCGATGGCCTGATAGCGAACTGGTCGCGCTCAAGTGAGACTGGTTTTTCTCCTGGACCTTGCCCCCGCCTCAAATTGCCTGTTGTTGATGATCTTCACAGCACGTAAGCCTGTCAGGCTTAGCCGTAGCGTTCTCTAATAGGTCGTAGGGGGATCCAATAGCTCGTTGTGTTGCGCTTGGATTGGGGGACTGCGCCACCCTGGCTGTTCCCGTTTGGACGATACTGGGCAAACTTCTATACTAGCTCAGGCTCAGGATCAACTAGGGTGCAGGCTGACGTGCCTGGAAGATAGCCCAATCGCAGCAGAGCACAAACGGCTTAACACAGGTATTTTCCCAGGAGGTGTCCCATGCCCTATCCTTTCACTTTGCCCCCTTTGCCCTACCCATATGACGCCTTGCAACCTTATATCAGCAAGGAGACCATGGAGTATCATCACGATAAGCATCATCAAGCCTATGTGGATAACCTGAACGCGGCTCTGAAAGATCACCCCGATTTCCACAAGCTGGAAATCGAGGACCTGCTTCGTCAAATCAACAAGGTACCGGAAGCCATTCGCCAAGCAGTGATAAACAATGGTGGCGGACACTACAATCACACGATGTTCTGGGAAATCATGAAGCCCGGCGGTAGTAAGGAACCCAAGGGCGCTTTAGCCGATGCCATCAAGGCTCTGGGAGGATTGGAGCAAGTCAAGCAGATGGTCAATGATGCCGGGTTGAGGCGTTTCGGCAGCGGTTGGGCCTGGCTGGTGGTTGATGGCGGGCACCTCAAAGTGATCAGCACACCGAATCAGGACTGTCCCCTCATGAACAATCAGTATCCGGTTCTCGGTGTGGATGTGTGGGAACATGCCTATTACATTGATTATCGCAATCGCCGCGGAGACTATTTGAAGGCTTGGTGGAACGTCGTCAATTGGGATGAAGTCAGCAAGCGGTTTGACCTCGCCACTAAGAAGTAATTTTCCACAGTTTTCCCCTATTGGGACCTAATAACCTGCTCCTGTCGCATGTCACAGGCTGGGCTACTCCCAGCCAGGAGAGATTATTACAGACAGGAACGGGACGTATGTAGTGCGTTTCGTCGGCAAGGTTGCTGGTTGATGGCTTGCTCGCCAATGCGACTTCGATGACCCCATTGCTGACCACGCTGGCTCAGGTTGAAGGTCCGGCCGATTGATCGGTCAAGGTTTTGGTACGAATGTACAGAGGCTGCTGACCACGTTGGCTCAGGTTGAAAATCCGGCGGTGGCATAGTCAAGTAGTTTATCAGAAAATCGCACCTTTCTTGCCTGGCATAACGGCTTACCGTTTCGTCTGGTGCCCCGCGGATCATACTGCGAACTAGTGGCAACGAGAGTCATGAGGGCGCGAGCACCGGGAGCATCGCTGGGGCTTACCAGGTCGGTGTTCCGCAAGCGGTCCAGGTTGGAGTGTACCAGCGAGCGAATGCACAGCTGTGTGAAGTAGTGCTCTTGTTACCTGCGCGCTTTGCCACACATTAAATCTCCGTTGCCATGAGAAACTTGGCCATATTGGCACTGTCGCAGTGTAAGAAACATGTCTGGACTATTGACGCCATGGTTGGACATTGCCAAAATAACGCACAAGCACGACATTCCTGAGTAGATGCAGGAAGACGCCAGCCGAGGCGAAACCCTGCTCGGCCAACCGGGCTCGGCAGGTGCAGGTTGTCGCGATTCCAGGGAGCCATTTCGCGTCGGGCGGTGAACATAATGACCAACCAGCAGGGGGGGCGAGCGCACATCGGGAGGGCTGTCCATGAATGCCAAGATCCATTTAGAGCGTATGATGCACCGTGACATTCTCAGGCCAGTTGGGGAATCCATAGCGGCCTATGCATTGATCAAACTGATCCCGGCTGGTTTAGGCGAAGGGCTGGCGCCCATGCCTCTCAACGTTGCCTTGGCGTTGGATGTGAGCGGTTCGATGTATGAGGAAGACGGTACGGGGTTGAGCCGTCTACAACGTATTCAGGACGCGGCCATGCGTGCCTTACAACAACTGCAACCCACGGACTTATTAAGTATCGTCGCTTTCGGCCACGATGCCCAAGTCATCCTGCCTCCCACACCATTGGCCGAACGCAAGACAATCGAAGAGCGCCTTTACGCGGTGGATCAGTTCAACGTAGATCCCGGTGGCACGTCCATGGACCAGGGGATGCAGTTAGCGTTGAGCCAGTTGCAGAAAAACCATCGCGAGGGTGTGCTTTCGCACATGGTGATCCTGACCGATGGTGAGACTTCGGGGGAGGCCATGTGCAAACAAATCGCCGCCAGCTTGCCCCAGCAAAAGATGCACCTGACCGTGATGGGCATCGGCACCGAATGGAACGCAAATCTGTTGAAGGAATTGGCCAAGCTGAGCAACGGGAAATGGTTCTACATCGAGGCAGAGAAACGCGAGGAGGCCGAGCGGGTTTTCGTCCAGGAATTCGCTCAGTTGGCCAGCACCGCGTTCACGGACGTTCAGATGCACCTGCGGCCGCTCAAAGATGTTCGCGTCAAACGATGCCGATTGGTGGTGCCGGAAATCAAGGAATTGCCGCTGCGCGAAGTGGAAGAGCGACATCTGGTGGCGGACCTGGGCACACTCGAAAAAGACAAGTCCACACGCTATATCCTCGATTTCAGTCTGCCGTCTCGACCGGATGGTGATTATGTCATCTGTCAGGTGGAAGTTACCTACAAAGTTGGTGCCCTCGCAGGTACTACAGGTGCAGTTCCTCTCAAAGTTAAGTACTCCACTACTCAGCAGAGTTATGTCAACGCGGAGGTTATGAAACACATTGACGATGTGCAAATGTATGAAATGAACGCCAATTTGCAGCAGGCGATTCAGCAGAACAAGGTCGAGGAGGTCAAGCGTCTGGCGGAGGCAATCGAACGCAAGGCCTCTGTTCTGGGGCCGCGGGCGGCCAAGAAGACTATGCTGGCCAAGCAGGCCTTGCAGGAAATCAATGCCGGCGGCCGCGTCTCGAAGAAGACCATGCTGGCGCTGGAAGATTCCATGCGTATGGCTGAGGAGATGCCCACGGGTTAGGGTGATCCATACGCCAGTCCAGTGCAGGCATAAACTTTAATCAGAACACGGGCGGAATCAGCAACCTATGATACTCAGCGGTGGAGGAATGGGCTATGGTGAAATGTCCGTTCTGCGGTTCGAACAATGAAGAAGGGGCGCTCTTCTGCGAACAATGCAAGTCGGATTTAACTACGGTATCGAGTGCTGGAGCGGAAACTCCCCCTGTACCGGCGCCGGCGGTGGCAATCCCGGAAGCTCCGGCGTTTGCAGTGGCGGCTCCAGTGGCCGAGGCTATACCGGCGGCAGTGCCTTATCCAGCAGCTCCAGTGGCTGAGGCAGTGCCTGCAGCTGCCCCAGTGGCAATGCCCGCCCCCGAAACGGTGCCCTTGGCGGAATCCGTATCGCCGATCCCGCCTATCGAAGAAATTCCCCCTGCGTATCCTACACCGACAGTTTCTCCGCCTTCCGAAGTAATTGCAGCTCCCAGGGCGGAAGCCGCGCCCGTGGTTCCAACTGTACCAGCGCCGAGTCCGACGCCCACGCCGCCTCCTGAAGCCCCCGCTGTACCCCCTGCCGCCCCGGTGGTTGCAGCGGCTCCCGTGGCACCGGCTGTTGCGCCAAGCCCGGCGGTAAGTACGCCCACGCCATCCGCACCAGCTGCCCCGGCTCCAACCGCACCCGCTCCAGCCGCACCCGCAGGTTACGTCTTCCCTGCCGGCACACAGCCCAAGCTGAAAGTGATTCGCGGCATGAAGATCGGCGATGAGTACCCGATTTATGAAGGGGAAAACTTTATCGGTCGTGCTGACGAGAAACCCGTGGATATTGATCTGGAATACCAGGAACCGCCAGACCGCATCTGGACTTCGCGGCAGCATGCGGTCATTATTTTTGAAAACGGTCAGATGCATATCGAGGACTTGAATAGCGCTAATGGCACTTACGTCAATCGCCAGCGCGTCTATCCGGGTCAAAAGCAGCCCCTGAAGCCCGGCGACGTTATCCAGATCGGCACAGTGCAGATGCGTGTTGTGAGCTAATCTTTCTGCCGATCCTTCCGCGCTGCTGTGCTCTCCGAGAATCGCGTCTGCCTTGGGCTATTCATCGCAAGATTGTAGCTTCGGACAAATCTGAGCCGCCGCCCAGATCAAGCGTAACCTTGCTGCTGGCCATTTCCGCTGGCGAAGAGATCTACCCTTCCGTTGCAGCCAGTCGAGACGAATTGCTACCTCAGGGAGCACTGGCATCTGGATGCAGCTAATGCGTATGATCTGCTGGATCAGGGGGCACTATGGGAGCCAAATCCATGAGTGTGCGATGGATGACCGTCCTGGGAATGTGCCTGATAGCCGTAGCCGAGTTATTCGGTCAGGAAAAACCTGCGGACAAAAAACCGGAAGAGGTTAAGACGGATAAACCGTTCATCGCCCCCACCGCGGAAACGTTGCGCCTCAGGTTGCCGGAATTGCGCAGAACGGACATGTCTGACATATCGCGTTTACGTAACGGAGATTTAGAGTTTCAGCTGGCTGACCAGGACCGTAAGGAATTACTGCAGCGTGTAGCTCAGTATTACATTTTCCGATTAACCCACGAAACGCCGCTCTACACCGACCCGCCCGTCGTGACTAAAGCCAAGGGGCCGGAGCCGAATCCAGATTCGATACGGGAGCATGTGAATACGTTCGCTACGCGGGTCTTGCCTTTCGCTCGGACCTTGGAAGGAGGTCCTGATGCCTCCGCCGAAGCGACTCGCCGCGCGCGTCAATATGCCGATGAACTAGCTGTGGTCAGCGTGCCTTATTTCCTGAAGGTGTTGCAAGACCCGCGTCCGGTCGTGCGGCTTAATGCGATGCGTATGGCCTACCTGTTTGCGGAACGCGGTATCGGAGAGATTCACCCGGTCCTGATGCACGCCCTGGAAAAGTATCCCATAGACGCCGCGGCGGTGTTCCAGGCAGAACGTTATTGGGCCATTCGTGGATTTGGCGAACTGTTTCACGCCCAAGTTACCAACAGAGATCCCAAACGAGTTATTTTGCCCCCGGCAGTAACGCTCAAGGCAGCCGGCTTGCTTTATCAGTGGCTGACCTGGGCCTATCGCATTGATCCGGGACAGGTCAAGACGTGGGCGCCCGAAGAACAGGATGGTTTGCGTTTCATGCGTCGTCAGGTGATACGCAGTCTGGCGATGCTGCGTCGTCCTGTGGTCAATCCTGGGAATCCGGAGCAACAGCGCATTGCCGAGCTGTTTAGTCAGGTTATGCAGGCTCCAGAGGCGGCTAAGCTGAGTCCTGCCCCGTCCTGGAGCGAACGAGTGGAGGCTGCCGTAGGCTTACTGGCTCTGTTTCCCGAACCGAAGGGACTTTATCGGGCCGATTGGGCTTTTCACGAAGTAGGCCGCTTTGTCGTGGACATGCTCACGGCGGCCGCAGCCGACGTCGAAGGGCAGGAGAATTGGCAACATCACGCGGCTTATCTCCGCAGCCGACTTCAGGAAGTGCAGCAACATCCTGCCTATGCCAAAGAAGATTACATCAAAAAGCTCCTGCCACTCATAGTCAAGCCGTTGGATGAGATGAGCCGCGCTCGCCTGACCGAGGTATTTCGTAAGATAGACACCCGAGATTTGGAAAAGTTTCTGAGCAATAATCCTCCAAAAGCCGCTGCTCTTTTCATTCAACCTCCACCGCAGCCCTAGCCATGTCCGATCCTCTGAAAGGTCTGTCGGGATCGTCCTTGCGCACTCTGCTGGAGTGTTTGTACCGCCACGAGCTGACTGTTGATCAGGTACTGCCCGCCCTGGAACGAACCAGCGTGGCAGACCTCGGTTTTGCCCATGTGGACTTGGACCGCGAGAAACGGTGTGGTTTTCCTGAAGTGATTTTCTGTGAAGGCAAGACGCCCCAGCAAGTTCTGGAGATTGTGCAACGCCTGAGACAGGCTGGTCAGGATTGCCTGGCTACACGTGTGCAGGACGACCAGGCCGACTTATTGCGCCAGCATTTCCCCGAAGCGGAGCAGGATCGAGTCGCCCGCACTTTCTGGCTGGCACAACCCCGAACCCGGGAACGATGGGCCGCAGGACGTGTCGGAATTGTCACTGCGGGGACAGCAGACTTACCCGTAGCTCGGGAGGCTTTGGCGACCGTGCGGGCGTTCGGCTGTGACGCGGAACTGATCGTAGATGTCGGCGTGGCGGGTATTCATCGCTTGCTCCGCCATCTCGAGCGCTTGCGCCAGATGGATGTGCTCGTCGTGGTTGCCGGTATGGAAGGCGCGCTACCCAGTGCGGTGGGTGGGTTGGTCAGTTGTCCCGTTATTGCTGTGCCTACCAGTGTGGGCTATGGGGCTTCCCTGGGAGGGCTAGCGGCTTTGCTGAGCATGCTCAACAGCTGCGCCGCCAACGTGGCTGTGGTGAACATTGACAGTGGTTTCAAGGGCGGCTACGTGGCTGCCCTCATTGCGCGGCGCAGCCACTAGTAAAGCTGAAACTCCTGGTGTTGGGCGCGGACGGGCCACCAGGAAGTCCTCTGGATGTCAATCAATCCCGCGGTGACGACGGCCAAGACGGGTTGCTCAAAAGGCGGCGGTTACCGTAAAATGCCTGAGCGCAGTGTCGAAAAGTTGGCTGGCTGCCCCTGGAAGTACTATGACGCCGACGGAACGCATTCGCAATTTTTGCATCATCGCTCACATAGATCACGGCAAGAGCACCCTGGCCGACCAGTTCCTGCTGCGGACAGGCGCGATCAGTCCGCGCGAGTTCCGCGAGCAGGTGTTGGATGACATGGACCTGGAACGAGAACGCGGCATCACCATTCAGATGCACCCGGTAACGATTTACTACACGCCGACTCATGCTGCGGAAGATGGCCAGGCCATTACCTATGAGCTGAACCTGATTGATACCCCCGGCCATGCTGACTTCAACTACGAGGTCTCGCGCAGTCTGGCTGCCTGTGAAGGGGCTATTCTGTTGGTGGATGCTACCCAAGGCGTCCAGGCTCAGACCGTGCATAATGCGTTTCTGGCAATGGAGGCAGGGCTGGTTATCGTTCCCGTCGTCAACAAGATTGATTTACCCATCGCCCGTCCGGAAGAAACTGTCCTGGAAATGGAACACAGCCTGGCCATCGAGGGGAGCGAAGTGCTCCTCTGCAGCGCCAAGACCGGCCAGGGGGTTGAGGAAGTAATGCGGGCTATTCTGGAGCGAATCCCGCCACCGGCAGGCACTGCCGAGCAACCGTTGCGTGCCTTGGTGTTCAACAGTCATTTTGACACGTATCGCGGCGTCGTGGTCTATGTGCGAGTCAAGGACGGAGTGCTGCGGCGAGGTCAGCGGATTCGTTTCATGCGCACGGGGCGGGAATACGAAGTGCAGGAATTGGGGCAATTTCGTCCCGCTATGAAGCCTTGTGAAGAACTGGGCCCAGGCCAAGTTGGGTACCTGACTGCGGTGATCAAAAATATCCAGGACGTGCGGATCGGCGACACAGTAACCGAAGCTCATCGCCCCGCAGCCGAGCCTTTGCCCGGCTATAAAGAACCAAAACCGATGGTGTATAGCGGCTTATATCCCGTCAATAATGCCGACTTCGAGGCGTTACGCGAGGCGTTAGCGCGGCTCAGTCTCAACGATTCGAGCTTCACTTGGCAACCAGAAACCAGCGAAGGCCTGGGCTTCGGTTTTCGTTGCGGCTTCCTCGGCATGCTGCATCGGGAAATTATCCAGGAACGCATCGAACGCGAAAGCGGCCTGGAACTGGTGCACACTGCCCCGAATGTAACTTATGAAATCGTCACCCGCACCGGCGAAGTGCTTCAGGTAAAGACACCTCAAGATGTGCCCGATGCGGGCCAGATTGCCGAATTCCGCGAACCCATCGTCCGCATCAGTTTTATTATCCCCGCCGAAAACATCGGCGCGATTATGCAACTGTGCATGGAAAGGCGCGGCACCTTCCTTCGCACGGAATATCTGAGTCCGACTCGCGCGATGCTGGTTTTCGAGATGCCCCTGGCCGAGGTCATTTACGACCTGTACGACAAACTCAAGTCCATTACCCGGGGCTATGGCACAATGGACTATGAGTTTATCGGTTATCGTCCCGCGGATCTGGTCAAGCTGGACATTCTCGTACATGGCAAGCGCGTGGATGCGCTGTCAACGATTGTCCATCGCAGCCAGGCAGAACGGCGAGGTCGGTCGTTGGTGAAGAAGTTGCGTCGGGAAATCGCCCGTCATCAATTCGAGATCGCGCTCCAGGCCGCGATCGGCAGCCGCGTCATTGCGCGGGAAACGATCGCCCCGTTGCGCAAGAACGTGACCGCCAAATGCTATGGCGGCGACATTACCCGCAAACGCAAACTCTGGGCACGCCAAGCGGAAGGAAAGAAACGCCTCAAACAGATTGGCCAGGTAGAGATACCCCAGGAGGCTTTCCTGGCCGTCTTGGGCGAGGATGAAGAAACGTAAGCGTGGCCTTGCTGGCATAATCTCCAGGGTCGCTTTCCGACCGTCGCCTGACCAACTGGCCATGCTTCAAGCTGCCGAGTTCTTCCTCACTCCCTGAGGTCGAAAACTGCGAAGGATATACCTATGACTGAGAAGCCCTCGCCAGAGACCAACTCCGAAGTCCATGCGGGCAATCCTTCGAGTGGCGCGGAGAATACTAGCGCGCCTCGCCCTGCGGATTCAGCTTCGTCTGGCAGCGCGGCACCGAGCCCGCCTTCACCTTCCCCCGCATCCTCAAGCCCGGCACGGACTGCGGGGAGTGCCTCGGCTCCGAAACCCGCCCCTGCCGATCAAGCCCCGGGCCCTGCCCATGTTCCCGCCACCCCTCACGAAGCTCATTCGCCCCACGCGGAAAAATCCTCGTTCCGCGAACTGCTGGACACCATAGTGTTCGTAATATTCCTGGTGCTGTTGCTCAAGACCTTCATAGCAGAGGCGTTTGTCATTCCTACGGGTTCGATGGCCCCGACGCGTTTGGGCAATCACTTCGTCAACACCTGCCCGCAATGTGGACACGAATATTACGTTGGCTATAGTTCCGACAGTTTTCGTCGCCGTGCTGAGCCGCCTGAATATGTTGTTTGCCCCAACTGCCGGCACGCCCACTCACCGGCTTGGATCGAGGGAGGCGATAAGGTGCTGGTGCTGAAAACGATTTACGATTTCCGCAAGCCCGACCCCGCGCAGCATCGCCACGATACCATTGTGTTCAAGTTTCCGGGCTGGGGAGAACGGGCCATTGGAGATCAGGAATTTGAAGGCCCCACTTCTCCCCACTATATGCAGGCATTTTCGCCGTATAACTATATCAAGCGGCTCTGGGGTTTTCCGGGCGAGCGGTTGGCTATCTGGTTAGGAGATGTCTATCTCGCCACTGACGAAGAAAAACCCAAGCTGACGATCCTCCGCAAAAGGCCAGACCGACTGTTGGACATGCGGCAACTGGTGTATGATGCCGATCATGAACCACGAGCGTTGGCTGAGGCTCTGTCGCGTTGGGAGGACGAGGCAGTCCGGCCCGTGCCTGGCGCGGAGCGTCCTGGTCAGAGGCGTGCTGCCGATCATTGGCAACGACAACTCCAACCGGCCGATTCAGGTTTTGCCGCGGAGTTCCACGTCCAGGCTGGCGACACCCCGCGGTGCCTGCGCTATGAACATCGGGTGCCCAAGGAATGGAACCTCGCCGCAGAAGGCGGAGCCGCCGATGGGGAGCGAGGCCGTCGGCGGGTCTTTCTCGAAGCCACTGCCGAGCAAATCCGCAAAGAGCCTCCTTTGCCGCAGCTCATCACGGATTTCACAGCCTACAACTGGACGAATCTGAGTCGCTACAGCTGGCACTGGGTGCGCGATTTGATGCTTGATTGTGAATTGGAGGTGCTCCGTGCGGAGGGAACGCTGGCTTTGGAGCTGATCGCCGGCGTTGACCGTTATCGCGCCGAGTTCGAGCTGTCCACGGGCCAATGCCGTTTGCACGCCTGGCGTGAAGGGTTGCCCTTGCAACTGCCCGATTCCAGGACCCGTCCCACTGTCGTTACTCGTCCCGGCCGTTATCACTTGCAGTTTGCCGACTTCGATCAACGCCTCACTGTGTGGGTCAACGGGAAGCTGGTGTTTGGCGACGGCGTCGAGGTGCCACCGTTACGTGCTGACCAGCAAGGTCCGCGCCTGGCTGATCTGGCTCCGGCGGGTATTTGGGCTCATCGCACGGAAGTAAAAGTGCGGCATTTACAACTTTGGCGCGACATCTATTACACTCAACGCGATCCGGAGGATGTGCGGTTGATTCTCGTGGGATCAGGCGGGCAGGTCATCGAAGCGAGTGATGTTGTCAGCTTGAAGAATGTTCCCCTCGAGAAATACCGCCAATGGGCCGAGAATGTCTTTCGCAAACTGGCCGAGGAGAAGCCCCTGGACTACCGCGACGCTTTATCTGCGGAGCAAGCAGCCCTGCACCGCATCCGCCCGGAGCGATGGGCACCGTATTACCCCCGGGGCATAGTCACCCACCAGATTACGCCGGCCGGCACCGTGGCCTTTGGCACCGAAGGAAGCTACGCCGAGCCTGCTTTTTATCCTGATCGGCCTCATGGAGGACCGCGAGTCTTTGGGCCGGATGAATACTTCGTGCTCGGAGATAACAGCACCTCCAGCCAGGATAGTCGCGCCTGGGGTCAAGTTCCCGAACGCTTGCTGATGGGCAAAGCAGTAGTCGTGTATTTTCCGTTTCGGCCCTTCGGCTCGCCTCGATTGGGTCTGATTCGCTAAACTCGGCTGAAACAGGCAGGCGTACTCTATGCTGCGTAGTTGCGACGTCCAGATTCGTGTCCGCTATGCTGAAACCGATCGCATGGGCTTGCTTCACCACGCCCAGTACCTGGTGTACTTCGAGCAGGGCCGGACTGAGCTGCTGCGTCTGCAGGGCATCAGCTATCGTGAGCTCGAGGATGCCGGCTATTTTCTGGTCGTCGTCGAGGCCAAGCTCAAATTCCGCCGACCAGCTTACTACGACGACCTCTTATCGCTGCGCACCATACTGCACCGCATTACCCCCGTGCGTATAGAACATCGCTACGAACTCTACCGCAAGGAGGAACTTCTCGCCGAAGGCGAAACTACCTTGGCCTGTGTGGATCGCTGCGGCAAACTGCAACCGCTGCCCGGGGTCTTGCGCCCCGCCGATTAGCCTCCGCCGACTCGAACTTCTGTCAGCACGACACGCTGCCACAGGCTTGCCGCACTGAGTTTGCCTGATGGCGCGCTTTGGAGTGGATCCGAGATGAAGCGTTTTGTCGTCCGCTGGCTGCTTCCGACAATTTTCTGTCTGCTGCCCATTTCGGGTGGTGTGGCTCTTGCTCTGGCTATGCCGGAGGCCGCCTGGCGCTTTTATGTGGGTCGGGTTCGGGAGTCGTATCTCGATTGGTTGATTCTGGGGCTGGGCAGCAGCCTGGCCCTGATCCAACTGGTATTATCCTGGCGGGCGCTGCGTTGGCAGGATGTGGATTTCGATCATCGACCGGACGACGTCTTACAGCAAATGGCTTGGGCTGCCGAATGGTTCCCGTTACTGGGATTGTTCGGCACCGTCGCGGGCATATTGCAGACGTTTGCGGTCATCGGGCTGCGTCAGACCGTGCCGCAGCAGGAGATTCTCCGCTTGTACGCGCCCGCCCTGACCACGACGGCCAGCGGCCTGCTGATGGCCCTGGTCAATGTCGTGCCCTGGTGGCTGGTGGTGGTCGGACGCCGATTGATTTTGTCTTTGGCACTCCGACCTGCTCGCTTCGGCTAAGCCTGCAGGGTTCAGCCTGCCCGAGGCAAACTGCGAGCTCTGGAAATGCCGCAGGAAAAAACAGCTTGGCCAGCGCGAAGCATCACCCGCTTCCTGCTTCCCATGGCGGATGTCATGGCCTTGCTCTTTTCGTTATTTCTCCTACTACCCCATCTGGTAACGCTTCCTGGCGCCAGCCATGTTCCGCGACCGGGTCGGGGCCTCTGGACACCAGAGGAGCAACAGCGGGTCTGGGAAGAATTGACGCAGTTACGCCGCTCCAGCGAGGCCTTACCGGGATTTCGGGATTATCTCGTGCCCCTGAAAATTGATGGGGATACGGGACGACTCTACTTGCAGACCGAAGGACGCGACATCGAGATCACCGACCAGAATGTGCGGGCGGTCATTGACGATTTCCGTCAACGTGCCGCTCGCGCAGGTCAAAAACGCCTGACTTTCTTACTCATAGCGGATTATTCCAAGCCCCATCCCGACCAGCGCGATGAAGCCCGCTTTCGCCGCTGGTTCGCCGGCTGCCGCTATGAGTACATTCCGCCGCCTCGCTACTGATCGCGCTCGCCGCATTCGCACCACTAACACCATCGGCAAGGAGACGAACATGGCGGAGCTGTGGCAATGGTTGTTGGAACTAACCTGGTGGCTCCGTCTCCTCATGAGCGTCGCCGCGTTTCTCGGAGGTGCCGTGCTCGCCGGTTGGTTGCTTGCACTGAGCACTTGGGCTTTACGTCGGGAAACCTCCAAACGCACACGCCTGGTGACGCGGCTGAGCGGTGGCACCCTGGCCGGCCTGCTTACCTGGTTGTTCCTGCACTTTGCCCCGGTCGGCTCAGGTTCGGGCAGCGGGTCAGGCACTTCGATGAACGATCTCACCGAGCACATACCCTCTTCCCCGCAGCAGGTTTCCGAAGAACCCCCTCCGCCGTTACCACCGGAAAAGACACGTGGGCCGTTGGCCTCCACGCTCGCCTCGTCGGGCAAATGGGTGCTACGGCTCAAACTGCTCGGTCCTGAGTCTTCTCCCAGATACGAACCGCCAGACCGATACTTCAGCGTGATTGATGCCATAGCCTCCGACCCTATCGGCCTCTTGTCGCCAAACCCCACTTTACCAAACCACTCCCTCAACGCCGATAGCGTGCTCCATCTGGTCAAAGAGTTCCAGTCTCAAGGCATAGTCGAAGCCGTCGAACTGCATGTTACCCCCTTCAGTACCAGCCTGAAGAATCACGAAGTCGCCAAGCTCCGCCGCTTACTCATGGAGGCTAAGGTGCGCTTGGAACACCCTGACCCTGATAATCCTAAATACTCCCCTCTAGTGGGACGCTGATGCAAACCATGTCGCCCGCCGAGACCTTACACACCTTCCCCTTTCCAGGTGCCACCGGGGGACGTTGACGGCTGCGACGGCTCATAGCCCCGTTCTTTTCCGGTCCTGATCAGACCAGGCGCATGGACCGCCTACAGAGACTGGGCCGTGATTCACCGTGAGTTATTTGGAGCAGTTGCCACGCAACGGACAAGGTGGCCACAGCCAGGCGAGCTGCTGAGCCCTGAGACAACAGGCTTTTTTGCAAACCGTTGCCTCCGTCGTTTACCTGTGGACTTACAGAGCGGATACCGCGGGACGGAAGCCGTGAATAGTTGGTGAATGGAAGACCTGAGCGGCCAACAAAACGACAATAAACCCGCGCTTGATGCGATAGAATCAGGCAGATGCCGCGCGCAGAAGCGGAATGGTTTCCGTTTGGCGATGTCGGTAATCCCCATAGCTGCGGCAGAGCAAGCACAAGTCGGAGGGAAAAATATAAGCCTCGATCTTGCCAAGAGTTGAGGGCGCGGAACAGCTGGAGCGGAGCAAACGTAAGGGCAGATTTCGCGGTGATTAGGCGGGTCGGCAGCCAGTTCGACGTGTCGGCAGGCAAATGAAGTATAGGATAACTACACAGGGCAAGCAGGCTCGAAATACAGCGCACGGCAACTATGGCAAACGTGCAGCAATATCTGCGGCCGGATGTGATTCGCCAGGTGAGTCGGCTCGACCTGCGGGCGAAGTTTATTGTCCAGGGTTTTCTGGCGGGATTACACGTCAGCCCGTTTCATGGCTTCAGCGTGGAATTCAGCGAGCATCGCAAATATGAACCGGGAGATGACGTCAAAGACATTGACTGGAATGTTTACGCCCGTACCGAGCGTCTGTATGTCAAAAAGTTTCAGGCAGAGACCAATCTCACCTGTTATCTGGCGATGGATTTGAGCAAATCCATGGATTACACCTATCGCCAATCGCTGACGAAGTTTGGCTATGCCATCAATCTGGCCGCGGCCATGAGTTATCTCATGATTCAGCAGCAAGACCCGACCGGCCTGGTAACCTTCGACACGGAAATTCGTGCTTTCCTCCCGCCGAAAAGCAAACGAACGCAGATCGGTGCAATTCTCAGTGTGCTGGATGCAGCCCGGCCGCAAGGTCAGACCGACGTGGCCCACTGCCTGCATCAGATCGCCCGAATCATTCGCAAGCGCAGCCTGGTGATTCTTTTCAGCGACCTGCTTACCGACGTAGAACCGGTGATTCACGCTTTGCATCACCTGCGCCACGACGGTAACGAAGTGATCATTTTCCAGGTGTTAGACGAAGCAGAGGTCACGTTTCCGTTCCGCAATGTGGTCGAACTGGAGGATACAGAAACGCTTGAACGACTGACCCTGGATGCCCGTGGGGTGCGCGACGGCTACCTGCAGGCCTTGGCCGAGTTTACCCAACAACTCGACCGGGAATGTCTCAAGGCTAATATTGACATTATCCGCGTGCACACGGGACAAAACTTCGACCGTGCTCTGATCCAATACCTGACCGAACGACAAAAGCGCTTCTGAAATCCGGGCAGGACATCATGGGACTCAGCTGGTTGGTGCCGGCCGTCAGCGCGATAGGTGCGGTGTTTCTGGCCGCACCGGTGATCATCCATCTGTTGTTTCGGCAGAAGCCGAAACGTTTGCCTTTTCCAGCGCTCCGCCTCATTCAACAACGCAAGCGGCAATTGATGCGGAAACTCCGCCTCAGGCATCTGTTGCTTCTGGCGCTGCGGCTGTTGTTACTCGGCGGTGCGATAGCGGCTTTGGGCCGACCGTTACTCAGCGGTGCCGGACGGCTGCTGCCCGTAGGCAGCCCGATAGCGGCCATCCTGATTTTCGATACCAGTGCCAGCATGAGTTATCAGCTGGAAGGACAAACGCGCTTACAGCGCGCACAAACGTTGGCGGGGGAGTATCTGAGGAGTTTACCGGAAGGCAGTCGGGTAGCCGTGGTGGATAGTGCCGAGGTCCGCGTGCAGTTTCGGGATCGACACGAAGCCCAGGTGTTGCTGGATAGCCTGGCCATTCGTTATCACAATCGGCCCGTGCTGTTAGCAGTACGGGAAGTGTTGCGGCAAATGCGTCAGCCGGACGACAAATGGCCGCGGCTACCCACTGTCGTGTGCGTCTTCTCTGACCGTACCGCGGCATCGTGGAACGCTGAGGCCGCTGGGGAAATCCGCGAACTGCGCGCCGAAATTGCCCGCTCCCTGGAACATCTGTCCCAGGAGGAGGAAGCTGCCGAGGCACCTCAGTTACCGATGTTGTATTTCGACTTGGCGCCGCCTCGACCCATCAATGTGGCCATCACGGGCATCAGTCTGGCCGTAGGCGAAGGAGGGGTACCGTTAGAAAAACTGCCCTACGGGGTCAATCTGAAGCAACCTGTGCAGTTACAGGTGGACATACGCGGTGTGGGGGCCCCCGTTGACCTGGAAGTGGAACTCGTCGTCGGAGAACAGTTACAGGAAGTCAGGCGTTTCCAAATCGCCGCCGACGAAGGCCAGGGACGAAACGTCACGGTGCGATTTCGACCCTTTGTGGTGGCGGCCCCTGTTCTCCAAGGTCGCGTTCGTCTGCGCAGTCCCGATTTACTCGAAGCAGACAATGTCCGTTATTGGACGCTCCTGGCGCAACAGTACCGTGTCGGGCTGGTAGCTGACCAGGCGGGAGATGTGCAAATCTGGAAAAACGCCCTGGAAGCGCTCAGTCTTCGCGGTTTGCTTCCTGTGGAAGTGCACGTGTGGACGCCCGACCAGATGCTCGCGGAATTGCCCACGCAACCGCCCGAGGTGTTGTGTCTGCTCAACGTCTCCAAGCCGAGTGAGCAATTTTGGCAGCGTGTACGGGATTACCTCCGAGGAGGCGGGCGCGTGGTACTCGGTCTGGGTGCAGACCTGGCCCCCTCCGCTTATAACACGGCAGCAGCAGGGCAGGTCCTGCCAGTCAGTGTGCAAAGGTCTGTAGACCTGCCCTTCGATACTTTCGTGGAGGTGGCCGACTATGGTGCCCACCCCTTGTTGGTACCTTATCGCGACTGGAATACCGACCTGACGGTCGGGCGCGTGTATCGCGTTTGGCAAGTGGAAATGTTGCGGCAAGAAGATCAACCCCTGGGGCAGATTATCGCACGCATCAGCCATGAAGCCAAGCCCCTGATTATCGAGCGCGTGTTCGAGGGAGCCCAGGGCGCTGGTCGGTTACTGCTTTTCACCACACCGCTTTACCGGCGCACCTCGGCTAACTGGAGTGACTGGAACAATTTTTATCAACCCTGGCAGACCAATTTTGCTCTGCCCTTTGTTACCGTGCGTTATCTGCTCCAAGCCCAAAGCGAACGCACCAATTGGCTGCTGGGGGAAGACTTGCCAAGTGTGCTCTTGCCCGCCACGGCCGAACCTGGTTTCAGCTGGGAGTTGCGCGGCCCCGAAACCCGCAGCGGTACTCTGGAACAACGCCAGCGGGAACTGTTCTTCGAGCGCCTCGACCGCCCCGGAAACTACACGGTACGCGACCTTCAGGAAAAATGGCTCCGCGCCTTCAGTACCAATCTTCCTCCGCAGGAGACGGAGTTTCTCGAAGGCCGCATCTCCGAGGAGGAACTTCGGGCCACCTTCGGCGACAACAGCTTGCTGCCATCAGACAGCCCCGTGCACCTGGTGGAATTGGCCCGTGCGCGACTCGGCCAGAATCCCCCCTTGGAACTGTTACCCTTCCTGCTGATGCTGGTGGTGGTTTTGCTGGCGCTGGAAAGCTGGGTCGCTAACCGGTTCTACAAGCCCCAAGCCGAGGAGGCCGAGCATGTTTAATTTCCTGCCGCGGCTGAATCAACCCTGGGAGCCGTTGACCGCCCCGGTCATCCTGGCGGTAGCCGCTCTCGTGGCCGTGCTCACGGTGTGGAGTTATTGCGGCTGGGCACGGGCCCTTCGCTGGACCCTCGCTCTGGGGATCGTGGCCAGCTTGGCGTATGCCCTGAGCGGACTGGCCAGCTCCCTGTCGGCCCGCGAGGGGCAACTCTCCCGTCTGGGGGAAGTTCTCCGCGAACAGCTCTGGAACCTGACAGGCTGTGGCTTAGCCATCGCGGCTTTTCTCATCGGTCTGAGAATGACGGCTTCCTGGAAACAAGCCACTCAAACCATCGCACGTCCCCACCAGGTGTTGGTGCTCCTGACCCTGCGTCTGCTTGCGGTGCTGGTTACCTGCCTGATTCTGCTGCGGCCCAGCTGGGAAGTCACGTTCACGGAAACGCGGAAGGGTTCCTTAATTATCCTCCTGGACGAAAGCCGCAGTATGCAGGAACGCGATGAGCCGCCTGACCTGTCCCGTTGGCAGAAGGCTGTCGCAGAATTAGAGCATGCGCGCGAACTCCTCGAACAGCTGCGACGGGATCGCATAGTCGAACCCCTGGTTTATACGTTCCACGTGGCCGGTCATCTGAAACCGGTCACTGAAGAAACCTGGCCCAAGCCCGATCATAAACCCGACGGGGCGAACACGGGTTTGCTCGACGCCATTGTCCGCGCCCTTCAGGAGCGTGAGCAATCCTCCGATCAACCCATTCTAGCCGTCATCCTCCTCAGCGACGGTCGGGATACGTACAACTTCCCCAAGCTCGACGAAGTAGTGCAAAAGAGCCGCGAACGGTCCACCCGCATCCACGCGGTCGGTTTCGGGCATCCCGGCGGCACCGCGTTATTACCGGATGTTGAAGTCGCCCGCCTGGAAGCGCCTCGCCACGTTCGCATTAAGGACCGCCTGGTCGTCACGGGCGTCGTCAACACGCAACAGTTCCTGAACCAGCCGATCACCATTCGCCTGCTCATAGACGGCAAACCCGCTGTGCATGCAGAAAAGCCTGATCAGGAAGTCACGTACACGATCACCCCGCAGCGTCCGAATCAAACCTTCCGCTTCGTGCTGCCGCCGGCGCGCTCCCCAGAGCAACCGGGCAATATTCGTGTTACCCTCCGCGCCGACCCCCAACCAAACGAACGCGACCTGAGCAATAATGAAAAAGTTACCACAGTAACCGTGACCAAAGAAGGCCTCAGTGTGCTGTATCTGGATCGGCTCCGCGCCTGGGAACCTCGCGAAATTGCCCGCGCCTTCAAGAGTGACGAACGCATCTCCCTGTTTACTGACTTCAACTACCGCGTTACTGAGCCAAACAGTTGGCGGCAAAAACTCCTGGACAACCTCCGCAACACGCACTACGACGTGTACATTCTCGGCGACATCCCCGCTGCGCAATTCAGTCCCGAGATTCTGCAACACATTGCTGATGCGGTGGACAAGCGCGGCGCCGGTCTGCTTATGATTGGTGGACACCAAAGTTTCGCTGCGGGCGGCTGGCAGAACACCCCCCTGGCCAGACTTCTTCCTGTGGACATGGGTGAAAGTGGTTCCCTGGAGGGTGGGCCGAACCAGTTTCTCGATGTGCCGTTTCTTCCGGAGCCGCGAGCTCTGGCCGAACATCACTTCATCCTGCGGCAGGGGCCTGATCCGAAAACTTCACTGCAGCGTTGGCAGCAATTGCCTCCGTGCTCCGGGGGCAGCAAAGTCGGCCGACCGGTCGTACGCGCCCAGGTGTTGGCGACTTCTCAGCCGGACGGCAAGGGCGACGTGTTATTGGCCGTCCTCGACGGCGTTGGCAAAGGGCGTTCCGCTGCCCTGGCCGTGGATACTACCTGGCGCTGGACTATGCCCCCCTTCGACCCGAAACTTCTTTTCAAACCACCTCCACCAGGCGAACTCACTGAAGGTCAGCTCGCCTTTATTCGTTTCTGGCGTCAGATGGTGCTTTGGCTGGCACGCCAGGAACAGCAGGGCGACGCCATCTACGCTGATGTGGAACTCCCGGAACTGCCCCGTGGGTCTTCTCAGGGAGTCTTGCTCCAGGCAGTGCGTGTACAACCCGGTGGGGTTCAGGATGAACGCCAGCCCGTCGAAGGCGCTGTCTTCCACCTGGAACTGCTCAAACCCGGCGAAGAGGCTCCTCGGCGACTCTCCCTCGAAGCGCGCAGCGGCGCTGACGGTAAAGTCCGTGTGACCATTCCGCGCGACGAGACACTCCAACCCGGCCAGTATGTTCTCTTCGTCTCCGCTGAACTGAACGGCAAGCCTTTCGCCGAACGCATCTCAGTCTCCTTTCTCGTCAGCGACATCAGCCGCGAAGACCTTAACCGTTCCGCCAACTTCGACCTGTTGCAGCAACTTTGTGCCCGCACCGGCGGCATCTTCCTCGCTCATAGTGGCCTGGGCAAACTCCTGGAACAATATCGCACAGGCGAATCAATCGTACGCAAGATCACCGAACGTTATCCCGACTGGGACAAACCCATGCCCTGGGCCCAAGGCACGGCTCTGCTTCTTTTCGCCCTCCTCGTTACCGCCGAGTGGACCCTCCGCCGCTACTGGGGCCTGGTGTGACCTGCTTCATTACCAGACCGATTGACTGAACGAAGCCATTACCGCCGACGCGACCGCCATGGTGCGCCACAGGGGACAACACGCCTTTTGGTCTGCCGGATTGGATACCCGGCACATCGCAGGCCGCGATACGCGCCAACGCGCCCTACTGTTAGCTCGCTTCGCCGACCGGATCGTTCCATACCCCGAACTCAATCGTGCTCTGGTCAGTTACCAGGCCAATCGCTTCGTTCCCCTATTGCGTTGGTTCCGCTACAAGGAAGGATTCTCTTACGCCTTGGTACAGTCCATCATTCAAAAACTTGAACTCGTTCCGGGGAAATTGCTCGATCCGTTCGCCGGAGTGGGTACTGCCTTACTTGCCGCACGCGACTTCGGTTGGCAGCCCCTGGGCATCGAATTACTCCCTATCGGTCCGTGGATTCTCAAGACTTGGCTATCTGCAGAACAAATTTCCCCCTGAAGCGTTGCGCGACTCTCTTGGCCTGATTTCACGGATCCCTTGGCACGATTTGGCTTGTCCCGAAAGTGCCTTTCCCCAGCTGCCCATTACGCGCGGGGCTTTTCCAGAAGCTACAGAACAAGCCCTGGCGGGCTTTCGAAGTTGGTTGTG